>CAIRTR010000147.1 GCA_903881565.1 Oligoflexia bacterium
CCCCCCCCCCCCCCAGGTCTACTTCTCAGTCGGAGTCATTGTCCGAGCGCCTGCGACGACAGAGCGGAGCAATATTGGAGCTTTGGGAAAGTCGGGTACGGGCCAGTCTGCCCGCGGCCCGGGGACTCGACACTCCTGCCTTAAGAAACTCCATCCCGCTCGTACTCGAAACCCTCGCCCAGACCTTGGATCAACCTGAGACGCCTGATGATCCAAAAATTGAAGTGGCGCGTTTGCACGGCAAGGAGCGTGCGATGCGGCCCCAATATTCTATCGACCAGGTCATTAGGGAATATCGCCTTCTGAGGCGCGCTATTTTTGATGTTCTGACCCCGGGGATAGTCCTTGATGCGAGCACCACAAGTGCAATTATCGATATCATCGAAATCGGAATTGCAGAAGCAGCGGCGGCTTTTGCCAATTATCAATTCCAGCTACGGGAACAATTTATTTCGACCCTGGCCCATGACTTACGTTCGCCTCTCGCGGCCGCGACCGCCAGTGCGCAACTCATGTTAAGGCAACCCGAAAAGACTGAGACCACTCAAAGGCTATCGGCTCGGATCATGAACTCGATTAGCCGCTCTGACCGCATGATTGCTGACCTTTTGGATTCAAATCTAGTACGGGCAGGCGGCATCCTGCCATTGCAGATCGGGCAAAATGATTTGCGAGGCGCTATCATGATGACATTGGAAGAAGCCACAGCAGCAGTGGGTAATCATTTTAAATTTGAACCCGGTGATGTGCCAATTATCGGGTATTGGGATGTTCGGTATTTGAAAAGGGCGATTGAAAACGTAGTCCTCAATGCGGTGAAGTATGGCGACTCGGCTCGGCCTGTAACGATTAGCGTGGCAAAGGTCGGGCAGGAAGTCGCAATATCCATTCACAATTATGGAGAAGCGATCTCCAGGTATGACCAAGAAACTTTGTTTGATCCTTTTCAACGTGCCCCAAAAGCGAAAAATTCTGGCAAAACTGGTTGGGGCATCGGACTCTCCTTGGTCAAAGGCGTTTGCGAAGCTCACGGCGGCAAGGTGAGCGTTGATTCTCAGGAAAAAACCGGAACGACCTTCACCTTGACGATCCCCATTGACGCCCGACCTCAATTAGCCAAGGCAGCATAATGATCTCTTACAAGAGCTCAAAGATAAGCTTCGCCGCTAAACTCACTATAAGGATGATGTGAAATCAATGGTGGCGAGACGAGAAAAACCGCCCGTCTTTTCCCATTGCACACATGCCATAAATAGCGTTAAAATATGGCATATGTACCCTAGATCATGCAACCCACTAACATCACGAAGCTTTTTCTTGTTCGGACCTCGCGCGACCGGCAAATCCTCACTCTTAAAGGAGCGCTTTGCCCAAAACAGCCGAGTTCTTTGGATCAATTTACTGAACTCAGAAACCTACCGAAAACTACTCGCTCGCCCTGAACTTCTCAAAGAATGGACTGCCTCTGCCCATCCCGAACCCGAGTGGGTGGTTTGCGATGAAATTCAAAAGATTCCCGCACTCCTGGACCTCATTCACGACATAATTGAAGAAAGAAAAATCAAATTCGCCCTCACAGGATCGAGCGCCCGAAAACTGAAAAAGGGCGCTGCCAACCTTTTAGGAGGACGAGCGCTTGTTAACCACCTATTCCCACTTACTGTGCAAGAATTAGGAAAAGACTTTAATTTGAAAGCTGCTCTACAATTTGGAACACTTCCCGAAATCATAACCTCTCAAACCGATCTCGAACGAAAAGAGATTCTTCGCGCGTATGTGGGCACCTACCTTCGCGAGGAAATAAAAGAAGAGCAGATCATCCGACAACTCGATCCCTTTGTGCGCTTCTTAGAAGTTGCCGCCCAACAAAACAGCGAAATCACAAATGCCACCAAAATCGGCCGCGATTCGCAAACCGATGCAAAGACTATCATTCGGTATTTTGAAGTCCTCCAAGACACGCTAATGGGATTTTTTCTCGACTCCTACCAAAAGTCAGTGAGGAAAGTTCAAACGGGGAAAGCAAAGTTCTACTGGTTTGATCTTGGCGTTAAACGCGCACTCGAAGGAACTCTCGATAATGAGATTCTCGAGGGCTCATCAGATTTTGGGCGCGCTTTCGAACATTTCTTCATCGCCGAAGCATACCGAATGGCGCATTACACACGAAAAGAAGACAAGTTCAGCTACCTCAGGACCAAGGACGATGTCGAAATTGACCTGGTGATTGAGCGATCAAAGAAAGAACTTTGGGCCATCGAAATTAAATCATCCCAAAACGTGGCGCTCGAAAAACTTGCAGCCCCCCTTAAACTCGCCGAAGACATGGGAGCTAAACGTCTCATTGTCGCCTCAAGAGAAACGCGGCCGCGGAAAATTGGCAAAATCGAGATCTTGCCATGGCAGGATCTCCTGCAAGAACTCTACGGATAAGCTTCGGCACTGACCTCAGCATACGGATGATGTGAAATCACTGTGTGCCACCAATAATAAGCGCCAAGCCCCATCAGCCATGGGTTGAATCCGATGGTGCGCATCTCTTTGTAAGCGGCCTTAGGTTTCCAGCCTTGCTGATAAACGCGATACAGCCCGACCACAAGTCCCGTGCGATCCTTGCCCTGCTTGCAATGAATGAAAACGGGATAGTACCCGGGATCACTCAAGGAACTGAGTGCGAGCTCCACCGTCTCATCTTTAGGCGCCGTAAAACTGGCCATCGGTGCGCTGATAAACTCGATGCCTCTAAGCTTCGCTTCAACACGTTCAGCTTCAACGCTTGCGTCGTTTCGCAAATTGATAATGGTACGAACGCCCAGGGCTTGCAACTCATCGTACTCCGCCGAATTGGCAGGCTGCCCACCGCGATACACGCCAGGAGCCACTTCGTGAAACCGTAGTATCTCGGCAAAACTACTCTGCGAGAGGACCAAGGCAGCGACAAAACCTACAAGAATCGATCGAAATTTCATAGTAAACCCCCTAAGTTTTTCTACCCCAAAGCTATCTCAAGTCCCCCACAAAACCAAAAACAAATTGTTTCTCGCCCAGCAGCGAAGGCGACAATCCCCAATCAAAACCAATACCCACGGTCCACGGAGATCGATAAAATAGATTCAAATCCTGGAACAAATGAACCCCGGTGCTCACGGGCCAGCGCGAAAAGCGCCGCTCTCCAGAGGACAAAAACTCACCTGAGCCCGTATCGACAAAGAATTGAACTTTAGCTCGTTCATAAAAGAAGGGCCAAACACCCGCCCCACGAAACACATTCTTTAAAACAAAGTTATATTCAAAATTCGCACTCGCCAACTCGCGGCCAAACACAACCCCTTGAGGATAGCCCCGCAACAAAAACCCTTCTCGCTGCGAAAAAGATCCATCGCCACCCGCGATCCAATAATGAGCCGATAGGATTTTGTTTGTCGAATATCCTCCTGATAAACGGGCCCTGAAATAATCCTGCGTCCCCCACCCCTGAATTCTCTGATCCCAACTTCCCTCGAGAGCCGTAAACTGCTCTTCGCCGACGAAGTCACCCGTTAATTTCACTTCACCTCTAAAGCCTCGCACTCCCGATAGCCCGTAAACCGGTGCCGGAGAATTCGGAAACCCCAGAAACTCCCCCGCCGCCAACCGAAACTCCAATCCACCGCTGCTTGACGTCTCATCAAAGAGCTGCGACTCACTCCAACTCCCGCCAAAACCAAGTTCAAAAAGTCCTAAGGGGTAAGTAGCCAAGAGTTGATTGCCAATCAGGCGATTGGCAAGATTCAGATACCCCAGGTAACGATCAGATTGTTCGCGTGAAAACTGAATCGAAGGATAAAAACCTTCATAGCCAAAAACAGCGCGATAGAGTGGAAAAGTCGCACGACTATCCCAGCCCAACCGCGCCGAATACGTCACCTGCTCCAAGGGATCCATTCCAGAAGTGAGCACGCCCAAGGACCAGCCATCGGATAAGCGCTCGCCATATGGAACCCAATAGTGCGGCAAAATCGCCGGAAAAAGAGAGTCTACGCCCGCAGGACGAGGCGACGAGAACGACTCTGTTTTTGCAATCTTCGGCACTTCGGGAGCAACCACTTCGAGAGGCTGAGAAATTTTCTCCTGCGGCACGTCTTCGAGTTTTTCGAGCTTGATCGCTGCAACATCGAACCCCGAAGAACGATACACGGTAGCAAGAAGTCCCACTTCTTTTTCAACCGGCTGAAGCGGGAAAAAAGCTCCACTCTCCAAACGAGTCAGGCGATCAAACGCCACAGGCGCCCCAGTTGCCAAAAACGCCTTCATCTCTAACGAAGGGATCCTACCCACTTCATACACGCCATTTAGCGCCACCGAAAAAAGTAGATCTCCCGCAGGACTCCAACTTGGCGTCACAAAATGTCGCCGCTGTGATGACGGCACTCGGGGAAAAAGAGCGCGAACCTCGCCCGTTTTTGAGTGAATGAGAATAAGGCGCTCACTGAACTCATTTTCTTTCAAGCTCAGGGCGATCCACTCTGCAAAAACTCCTCGCCCCCAGGCGGGAGTCGAGAATCGTTCATAAGAATGACCTTGAATGAGATTCTGAGGCTTGCCCTTTCCATCCCAAATCACGACCGCTTGATTTGCATCTGGGAGATCCTGAATATAGGCCCACGTCCCTTTTGCGACGCCAAGACCGCCCCATTTAAAATCCTCCGAACAATCCGGATCCAACGCCCGCGCGCCAAAGGTCCACTGAATCTCCGAGCCCGTTGTGGGATCCATGGAAAAAAGATCGGAAAAATACGAATATTGCTGCCAAGGCTCAACGCGCGAGTAAATCAGCCTTCCATCGCAGCGCTTGAGCGTCTGACCTCCGCCATATTTCCAATGAGACAAGCTGGCACTTCGTGAGTTGGCCAAATCCAAAAGTGAAATTCCGGTGCCCGCTTCGACCGAATCACGGATGTAGGCTAAGTGCCCCCGGCCCAACGAAACCGCGGCGCGGGCTGTTCCATCTTGGCCACCCCTTAGGGTGAGGTATTCAGGTTGGGTAAAAGGACGCGAATGGATTTCACTTAAAAATTTTGAAAAGCGAGTCTGGGCAGCCTCACGCGCTTCTCTCCAAAGCGTCTCCCAGTCTTTTTTAAAAAGATCCCGCGCGAGAGGATCCAGGAAAAACGGGATCCGTTGCCCACTCTCATACGGCACCGCCAAAACCTTCGATCCGTTCGCGAGATAGGAATGTAAAAGTGATCCATAATAATAAGGAGCATTACCGGCGGGCCACTCCGAGTCCTCGCCGTTAAGCCGATCCACCGTGATCTTCTCCAAAACTCCATCGCGCACCGCAGTCCGAAAGATGGTTTCGTAAAAAACAGATTGTGCCCGACCCAGGCTCCTGTGACGCCCCTCTTCTTCGACGGCAAGACCTTCAAGCAAAAAAGGCGGCAAGAAACGATTCACTTTCGCGACACTCCCCATTCCGAGGCGAAAGAATGAGACAGGCCCCCGGACCAAGTCCTTTTCAACGATATGCGTCAACTCATGGAACGCAAGTGCCCGAACCCAATCTTGAGCCTCGCCCTCGGCAGAGGCTGGACCCGGAGGTAAAGCCTGAACAATGATTCGATTGAAGGGAAAAACACTGCTTTCATCTTCGAACAGATCCCGATCCGAACGAACCACGACTTCAATCCGACCCTGAGGCGTCCAACGAAGCTCCTCACTCAAAATCGAAAAGGCGTCTTCTAGAAAGATTCCAAAATCTCGGGCAAATGCCCTACTTTTAGGATGAGTCAGCACATGAAAATGGGAACTTGAAAACTCTTCGAAACCCTGATCCGGAGGAGGGCGACGCAGAGGAACGGGTGACACCCCCGCTTCCACAGAAAAAGAAAAAACCGCAAGCGTGAGAAAAATAGCTGAGAAAAGTATTTTCATTTCATTTCTGCTAGAATATGTTGCATAAACAAAGAATAGGTTAACTTTCGATAATCTTCGAGGAGGAATTTCATGAGTAAAATGAGCGCGATTATTCGCCGTCTAGCTTTAGTACTCGCTGTTGCAGCGATGGTTTCCGCAGTCGGCTGCGCAAAGAAGGCAAAAGATGATGAAGGTGCTATTCCTGGCGCCGGTGACGAAAATGCTTTAGGCGATTCGGATTCAGGCAAAGCCATGGGAATGAAGTCCATTCACTTTGGTTATGATGCCTATTCACTCGACAGTGAAGCCAAATCCGTCCTGAAGGCCAATGCCGAGATTTTGAAGTCAAAATCTGGCGTCAAAATTCAGGTTGAAGGACACTGCGATGCTCGCGGTGGAATTCAATACAACATCGCTTTGGGCGATAAACGTGCCAACTCCACCAAAAAGTTCCTTCAGGACTTGGGCGTGAGTGCTGATCGTATTACGACCATCAGCTACGGCAAAGAGCGCCCCATCGATCCAGGAACATCCGAAGAAGCTTACGGCAAGAATCGCCGGGCTAACTTCGCGATCACTTCCAAGTAAGAATCAAGCTTAAGGCACGAATGAATCACGGCCTGAAGCCTAAAGAAGTTCGTGAGCAATTCAAACAAACGGGGGAGGGGCGCAAGTCCCTCTCCCGTTTGTCTTTTATGCTGACCTCCCTGGGGATCGCGCTTTCTACTGGGTCCTGCTCCATTCTGACCACTCGGCCGGTCCAAGAGATGTCAGATACGACTGCCGCCCTTCGAGCCGCCCGCGAGGTCCAAGCTGATGTCGCTGCCCCCGAGCTATACCGAGAAGCCAGCGAGGCGTTTTTTAACGCTCGGCGAGAATACAAATTCAAAAATTTCAACCTCGCCAAAGAATACGCTGAAAAAGCCCGCGAACTTGCGGAACAGGCTGAATTCGAATCCCTCAGAGCAGGCGCCAATCGCACAGAACTCAACATTTCGGACCCCCTTTCGAACGTACCCCCTCCGCCGCCTCCTCCTCCAGCCCCCGAACGTACTCCTTATCCATACCCCGCTCCAACCGGGACCCCCGTCGAGCCCGCTCCCGGGACCGCTGCTCCGACCCCTGCCCCCTCAACTCCACCTCCTCCGACGCCTTAAACCAAACCCTCAACCCTCTTGCCCTCCTACCGCCTGAGTGAGATATTAATTTGTATGAGAAACCTTCAAGCCATCGTCCTTTGCTCCGCACTTAGCCTCATCCTTGCTGGATGCCTCAAAACTCGCACACAACTCAAAGAAGAAGGTGGAGAGGAAAGCGCTAAGCCCGTTTCAGCCCCCATTCAAGATGTGCAGCCGCAAGGTCAATATGTGATTGATGAAATCAAAAGCGAAATTACCCGCCTCACCGGGCGAATCGACGAAATCGAACGCACGTTAAAACTAGGCGCTGATACAGCAACTCAAGCGCAGAAAGACGATCAGAAGAAACTTGAGACACGCGTAACGGAACTTGAAAAAGCGCAGGCGCTTCTAATCGAAAATTTCAAAAAAACAGAAGACACGAACCTCAACAAGGATCCCGAAGAGTTTTATGCAAAAGCCACCGCTCTTCTTGAAGCAGGGAACACTGAGGGAGCGGTTGAAGCGCTTACCGCCTATCTGAATCACCCTAAAGCTAAAAGAGTGCAGAGCGCGACCTTTCAGCGCGCCGAAGCCTATTATCAACTCAAACAATACAAAAAAGCGATCGTGGATTATTCCAAATTCCCGGAGAAGTTTCCTCAATCCAAAAGCATGCCCGACGCCCTTTATAAAATTGGGGTTTCTTTTGAAGCGCTGGGAATGAAGGAAGACGCCAAAGGCTTTTTTCAAGAACTCGTCGAAAAGTTCCCAAAAAATCCACTTTCGAAAAAAGTTAGGTCCAAATTGAAGTGAGAAGTTCTCGAGCTTCTTTACTCGCTACCTCAGTCTTCGTGTGCAATCTGCTGTTCGCCACTCCTGCGCGCTCCGCAGTCCTCATTCATACCAACGATATCCTAGGCGAACTCGAACCTTGCGGCTGCCGAAGCAATCCCAAGGGTGGACTGGCCCGACATTATACGCTCATTAAACGCACCGAAAATACCGCTGGAGCCGGGGCCGTGCTGCAACTGGATGGCGGCGATTTATTTTTTGCGTCGGCAACCACAGCGCCGATGCTCGTGAAACAGGCCAAAGTTCAAGCCGAGTTTATCGCCAAAGCCCTGGATCTTACAGGACTCGATGCGGCTGTTCCTGGTGAAAAAGACTTCTCGCTGGGCCTTTCCGTTTTTGAGAATCTCCTTGATGGGCACAAATTCAAGTTTCTCGCCGCTAATTTGGTCAGAAAAAATTCGAAGAATTTTCTCGAGCCCTATGCTTTTTTTTCGAAGAAATCTGAAAAAACTGCCCCCCTTCGTATTGCGGTACTAGGATTAGTGGGAGAAGAGTTAAGCTGGCCCAAGGAACTCCAAGTCTTGCCGGCAATAAAGACGGCCGAAAAATGGGTGCCGGAGCTTCGCAAAAAAGCTGACTTCATTATTGTGCTCTCCCATCTGGGCTTTGAAAAAGATCAGGAACTGGCCAAAAAAGTTAAAGGGATCGACCTCATCGTGGGGAGCCACTCCCAGTCGTTTTTGCAGGAACCCGTTAAACTAAGCGGTGCATCGCTCATTCAAGCTTCGTTTAAGAATCAATACGTCGGGGTCTTATCTTTGACTGCACCCCTTTCCGAAAATGATCTCGGAAACTATAAATTAATTGGCTTAGACTCAGGCTTTGACTCAGAACCAGGCAAACCTAATCCCATTGATTCGCTTGTCGTGGACTTTAAAAAAGCGATAGCCGAACTCAGCACAAAACAAGACGCAGAACTGGGGATTACGACCACGGCAACCCCACAGATCACTTTTCAAACGTTTCCCCGCTGTGTGGACTGCCATCGCAAGCAAGCCGATTTTTGGAGGAAAACACCCCATTTTAAAGCTCTGAAGTCTCTGGTCGACAAGAAGCAAGCGCGGAACAAAGACTGCCTTTTGTGTCACAGTTTGGGATTAGGAGAACTAAACGGGTTCTCGGACGTAAATAAAATAGGCGCGCTTAAACCAGACCCTGAAACTCCACTCACTTCTCCTTCCTCGGCCCCATCCCTCTCACTTTCCCCCGAGCAGCTCTCTGAAGCTCTCGACAAAGGCGCCTTCAAGACACTCGAAAATGCCTGGGCACCTGTGCAGTGCGAGAATTGCCATGGACCTTCGGGGAACCATCCGTTTGGGGCAAATGCCTATTCCAAAAAAGTGGAAAAAGCCAAGTGCCTGAGCTGCCACACCCCAGATCGCGCTACCGAGTGGTATGACAAAACCTCGCTTCAGGAAAAAGTTTTCACAGAGAAGCTGAAGCGAATGACGTGCCCGCCGGGTGACCCCACAGAGGAACCCTAAGAATATGTCACTCGTCCTTGGCATTGAAACCTCTTGCGACGAATGTAGCGCCTCCGTTGTGCGCTATAGTCCAAACGAGGGATTCAAAGTTCGCAGCGTTTCAACCCACTCGCAGATTCGCATTCATCAACCTTACGGGGGAGTGGTTCCTGAAATTGCCTCTCGGAACCATCTTGAGACGATCAACCCGATGATCGATCTCGCTTTAAAAGAAGCGGGAATTGCCCCCTCTGAACTTGATGCCATTGCCGTCACCAATCGACCCGGTCTCGTCGGCGCCCTTCTAGTCGGAATCACCGCAGCCAAAGGGATGGCCTACGCCCTTGAAAAACCCCTGGTTCCCGTTCATCACCTTGAAGGACACGCCTGCAGCCTATTCTTAGGTCAAAACATCACTCCCGAAAAAGCCCCGCTCCCGATGCTCATCGCGATCATCTCGGGCGGACACACCAATCTCTATGTCACCAAAGTTCCCCCAGAGCTTTGGCCTCCTGATTTTCTCAAGCGCGCACTCGTGGGCCGCTCACGAGACGATGCGGCCGGTGAAGCTTTTGATAAAACAGCAAAGATTCTTGGTTTTCCCTATCCTGGCGGTGTCTGGATCGACAAAACAGCCAAGGGGGGACGAAAAGACGCCTTTGACTTCCCACGCGCGCTTCCCCAAAAGGCGGTTCTTGATTTTTCGTTCAGTGGCTTAAAGACCGCCGTCGCCCTTAGAACTGAAAAGCTCAAAAAAGAGGGCACGCTCGAAACGAGCTTAAATGATTTATGCGCTTCCATTCAAGAAGCCATCGTCGATGCGATCATCAACAAGATCACGTTAGCCATTCGCGCGCACGGGTGCCAATCCCTCGCCGTCGTTGGGGGCGTCGCTGCAAATTCGCGGTTAAGAGAACGCCTTAGTCAAGAATGGGGAAGAATGGGCCTGGCTCGGCCGTCGCTGTTCCCAGAATCCCAATACTGCACCGACAATGCCGCGATGATTGCCGCTGCGGGAACCTATCGTTTTCGGCAAGGCCATTTCCTGAGAGACAAAGCACTTCTCTCTCTTAACGCAATCGCAAACCCGGAGGTCTGAGACATGCCCGCTTTTGGAAAAAGACGAGCGTTGGGTCAGCATTTTCTACGAGATGAGATCTTATGCGACTTGATCGTCGATAAGTTCTTAGAAGAGGCTCAATCGGCGGGTTGCACTTCACTGCTCGAAATCGGCCCTGGAAAAGGCGCGCTCACCTTTCCGTTACTTCAGCGCCTGAAAAAAAATCCGATCCCCCTCGTGCTTTGCGAAAAGGATCGGGTGCTGGCTCAAGCCTGGCTAGAAAGACTCGCCCCCGTCACCTCCTGCAAAGTGCAGGAAGCGGATTTCTTAACACTCCCTGAGGACCTCTGGCTCACAAAAAGTCCTTTGGGCGTGCTGTCGAATCTTCCCTATTCGTCGGGAACCGCGATTCTCAATCGCCTTGCAAGCTGTACTCAAGAGATCCCGGTCATGGTCCTGATGTTTCAAGCCGAAGTTGCGGAACGGCTGCGCGCCGAGCGCAGCACCAAAGCCTGGGGAAGTCTCTCTGTTTGGATTCAAAACTGCTGGGATGTCAGTAAACTTCACCGGGTACCCCCCGGAGCCTTTTCCCCCCCTCCTGAGGTGTTTTCTGAGGTGGTGCTTCTTCGGAGACGCGAAACCACCCGAATTAATGTGAGTGCTGATCCCCGCGGCCCCGCCCTTTGGCAAGCCCTTCTCAAAGCTGCCTTTGCTCATCGCCGAAAAATGCTGCGCTCCGGACTCCCTCACACCCCCCCCTATCAAAATGCACTTAAAATCTCAGGGGTGGATGGCGCAAAACGCGCAGAGGCGCTAGAGTGGAGTGAATGGGAATCTCTATTTCAAGCTCTCTTGAGCACAACCGACGTTGGAACCACTTCTGTTTAATTTTGTGCGGATGTCTCTTTGTATTTTTTGAGGCTTTCTGCACTTCGTCCCAAGCTAATGTAGGCGAAGCCTATGGCTTCGGCTCACGCTCCAGCGCACTGGCGGGAATCGGGCAAGCTGAAGACGGATTTTCAGCCTATTCGAACCCCGCTGCGCTCCCGTTTTCCGGCGAAAAGCGGCTTATTTTTAGCTGGGCTCTCGTGTCCGTCACGCCGAGATTCTTGCCCATCAGCAATGTCGTTGTCGAAAATGCCTACACGTCCGACAAAGTCACCGTTGATAGTGTTGCCAATGATTATCGCTCAACGTTTGGGCAAGCCGTGGGATTGGTTTATCGACTTTTTCCAAACTCCTACAACTTTACCTTCGGTCTGACGGGTTTTCTGCCGATCGAACAAGTTGCCTACCTTGACAGCGGTGAAACCTTTGAACCTGAATACGTTCTCTACCGAAGTCGCACAAATCGGCCCCAGGTCGAAGCGGGCGTTGGGGTGGAATTCGGTTACGGTTTTCGCCTCGGCGCCGGGATTCACTCTGCCTATTCGCTGACCAGTGATGCCACGGTTTTTTTGCAAACCGACTCTTCGAAGCCCTCCACGATGCGCTTTATCTCAAGCATGAAACCCAAAGCTGCGCCCTATTTTGGGGCCTATCTTTCTTCTACCGATGGCTCGAACTGGTATTCTCTTAGTTCTGTCGTTCGCCTACCCGTAGCTTCGGCAAACAATATGACCCTTCACTCGGGAGCGCGAGCCATTGGAAACTTCGTGGCGCTAGACTTTAACTTTTCTTCAACCTCAGCCCTCTACTACGATCCGCTGACAGTTGAGTTGGGCGCTTCGCTCAAACCCTTGCCATTTTGGACGATGTTTTTTCAGGCCGATTATCAAGGTTGGAGCAAGTTTGTGGCCCCCTCGATGCAAATCATAAACCCCCAAACTACGGGGAGCGAAGATCAATCAAAGGGCGTGAATATTTCTGCAGGGAAAAGCCCGACTTTTACGTTTGTGGATCTCTGGATCCCACGTGTCGGGCAAGAGTTTCGAATTGGCGCTCTGAGTATCCGAGGAGGATATGCCTATCGTCCAAGCTTCTTAAAGGGTACGCCCACGGGCCCCGGCAACTATCTGGATCCCCCAAAACACATGTGGAACGGGGGCTTCGGCTACCATTTTGAGAAGTTCCTGAGTTTTCACACACCCTGTGAACTCAGCATGCACGCGACCTACGATCGCATGGTTACTCAACATATCACCAAGGATCCAGGCGATGAAAACGGCGCTGGCGCGGGCGATCTCAAAATCGGCGCGCCCGGATACGATGCCGGGGGCTATCTTATCGGCGGAGGCGCGACTCTGAGTCTTGCGTTCTAAACCATGAAAATGAAAATCCCTAGCCTCTTACCGCTGCTCAAACGAAACTTCTTCGCAGGAGTCCTGATCATCATTCCGTTTGGCGTGATCATTTGGATTTTATTCTCTGTCTTAGAGGCCCTGGGGAGTTTTCACGAGGTTCTGCCCTTTGATTGGAGACCGGAGAACATTTTTCAAAACGCTTCGTTTGCGGCTTTTGTTAATTTTGGAATCACGCTTGCGACGACGTTTCTTCTCGCCCTTGGCGTGTCGATTTTAGGGTGGGCCTCGAAACAATATTTGGGTGGAAAGATCCTGGTGGCAGCAGGCGAAATCATTCAGCGGATTCCGGTGATTCGCGGAATCTATAGCGCCCTTGATCAACTCCTCCGCACCTTGGCCTCGCAAGACGGAAACCAGTTTAATCGGGTCGTTTATGTCGAATACCCGCGCAAGGATTTATGGACGCTCGCTTTTGTCACCAGCTCTACTCAAGGATTTGGGACAGAAGGTGGGAACGATAAGTATCTGCATATCTACGTTCCAACCACCCCGAACCCCACTTCGGGGTTTTATCTCATCGTCCCAGAAAAAGATGTGCGCGAGAGTGGCTTGAATGTTGAAGATGCTTTCAAGACGATCCTTTCACTCGGAATCGCTCAAACGCCAGGAAGCCAAACTGCAGGTACGGCCAAATGAGGACTGAATGAAACCCAAAGCCCAGGAAGGCGAGAAACTCATTGCCTCCAATCCAGCGCGCGGCGACTACTTCATCGAAGAAGTCGTTGAAGCAGGGATTGTGCTCACCGGCACCGAGGTTAAAAGTCTCAGGAGCCAATCCCCCAACTTGCGTGATGCTTTTGTTGAGATTCACGGCAAACCGCGCATTGAGGCCTATCTGCTTCATGTTCATGTCGCACCCTACTCTCATGGCAACATCTGGAATCACCTCCCCGAACGTAAACGAAAACTCCTCCTGCATCGCCATCAAATTGATAAACTTTTTGGCGCCATTATTCAAAAGGGATGCACGATTATCCCGCTGCGAATGTACTTCAAAGAGGGCCGGGTCAAAGTCGAACTGGGCGTAGGAAAAGGGAAAAAGAAGCACGATAAGCGGCAGGACATTAAGAAAAAGTCCGCCCAAAAAGAGATCGATCAGGTCATGAAGAAAACGCGAAGATCGGACGATTGAGACAGAATAGAAATTAACTTTTTTGGCAGATTGGCCGAAGAAGCTTATGGAGGATTCTGCTCATGAAAGTGTCCCTATTCCTTTTTGCGAGTGTCATTATATTGACCCTCGTCCCAAGTCTTGCTTGGTCGGTAGATTCCACCAAAAAAGCTGCTCGCGACATCGACATCATTCACCGCAAAGCTTTCAAAGTCTGCAAAGCCGAAAAAGCAGCCTCCAACCTCGTCGAGGCCTATCAAGCAATACCTCGTGCCGTGAACGTCTGCAAAGTGACCTACAACCAAATTCCTTCGGCCCCCAACCTTGAGAGAGTTCTGGAAGGTTGGGACAAATTTAGTGGAGAAAGTCACGCCTATCTTAACGCATTTGAGGGAAAGTCCTTCGAAGAAGTCATGCAAGCGGAACCTGAACGGTTTGCCTATCATGCGAATAATTGTGAGTTTCATCATAGTAAATTTCAAGAAGGCAAATCTTTTGACCAATATCAGAGAGCACTAAAAGCCAGCTCAATGGACTCAAAGAACGCAAATAACAAACGCATTCTTGATGAGGCAGGTAATAGCCTAGCCTATTTTAAAGATACGGCCGTACCGCAGCTGCTAACCGCGTGCAAAGCGATGGTCGCCAAAACCAAATGCATCAACGAGTATCTTAAATTTAATGCTCCCTCTTACGCACCCGCTAGAGATTCTCACTCACCCGCTGGCTCAGGGGTGGGCAGATAGTTCGCAAAACACTGCGGCATGATCTGAAAGACGGTTCCATGGAGTCCCTGTCAGCGATTCACTCACCACGGGCGTGAGTCCGCGGACGTAAATGCGATCCAGACAGACCATAGGCATCCAACTCGGATAAGTGTTAGCGAGTCGGCCATGACATTCGTAATGCGCCTCTCGCAAATGCAGACGTCTTAGTAATATCTTTGAGGCCCGCTCCCGCCAATCATTAAAATCACCCGCCACGATAAGGGGGGCGGCTTTAGGTACAACACTCTCAACGCGTTCACATAGGAATTCCATTTGCCTCTCTCGCGCGGTTTCAAAAAGACCCAAATGAAGGCACATCGCGTGGAGAGGGCCTGAAGGCGTGCGTACCACGGCATGCAAAATTCCCCGGCGCTCCAGCCGGTTGGTGGAGACGTCCAAATTTTCCCAACTTTCAATCGGAAATTTGCTCAACACCGCGTTGCCATGATGGCCGCTTGAATAGACCGCATTTTTTCCGTAAGCAGTATGGGGCCAGATGTGGTCAGCCAGGAACTCGAATTGATTGGCTGCTCGGTCTGGGTGCTTATGCTCATGCTGGCCCCTTACCTCTTGGAGGAAGACGAGATCGGCATGCACAATTTCGATCGCCTCTTTGATGTGATGGAGAACAAATCGGGCATTACCGAGCGAGAAGCCTTTGTGGATATTGTAGGAGAGGACTCTGAGCGGTTCGGCGGGGTTTTTGGGCTGTCCGGTTTTCATAGGTGGGCCTATGGTTTAGCTAGCATAATGCGAGCCGAAGGTGGGCGGGAGGAGCGTAATCAGTCGAGCGACCGCCCACCGATCTGCGCAGGGGGATTTTTTCCAACGACCCCAGCCAGTCCACTCACACCTGCGAACGCCTCCGCTTCGTATCCTGTGGCGAGATAAATGAGTTTAAAACCCATCGCCAGCACCCTTGGAACTAAATCCTGACCCTTGAGATCTTTCCCAAGATTTGAGTCGATAAAGACCGGCGTTGATCGATCCAATGACTCCAACGCGACAAAAAATGACGCCGGCTCAGCGTAAGCCAAAAGTTTCTTACCATTTTGCTTTGCAACCAGGCTCCACGTTGAAATCACCAATGAGTCATCATCAATCAAGATTGCGTCGGCGAACTCACGGGCTGCCCCAAAAGAAATCGGCACAAATCCCGCCATCCCCTTGGGAATCATTCGCACCTTCAACCGCTGGCACCCTTCCAAGATCTGATGTTCCTCGAACCGACTCGTCACAAGTATACTTTGTGACCCAATACCATGCTCATCAATCAAACTAAGGCCCGTTTCTTGAAAACCAATGAGTTCATAATCCGCAAGATAAAGAGCGCTTGCCGCTGCCGCCGAATTGTCCCTGACCCAATTCCGAAACTGCTCGGGAGTTGAAAGATGAACAATTGAAATGTTCTTCTCCACAACGCGCAATGATTCCCAACGGCCCTGCCAGATTTGATGAATGCTTGTATCGTCATCCAGCACCACAACAGACGAACCTGGGATCAGCTTCAGCTCTGAAACAAACCATTGGGGCGCGGGCACTTGAGGAAGAACAAGGGTGACTGATGTACCTACCCCGACTTCCGAACCTATACGAAGTTGCCCACTCCAGGACTCAACCGCGGTGCGCGCATGAAAAAGTCCAAGACCCGAGCCGCCGGCTTTACCGTGGGTTTCACCACGCTGACCGATTTTGGCCAAGACCGCGGGCGAAATTCCTTTGCCATTGTCCCTAACAGTAACTTCAATTTCCGCCCCATTACCCAAGAGGGAAAGCGTTACCAACCCCTTCTCGCCCAAAGCTTCGACCGCATTATTAATCAGATTCGAAACGACTCGTTTGAATTCTGTCGGTTGAATTTTTGAAAATAATCCATAAGCGCTTGCATCAACCCGCCCATCAATCTCAATATCGATCATTGAACGATACTGTAGTCGCTTTTCAGTAATGAGTGGTTCCAGAAGACTCGAAAGCAATTGCGAGCTCACCTGCTCCTCGGTTTTCACTCCGCTCCCGATCCCCGGCATTGAAACCCCGGTTTCATTGAAGGCTTTAATCTGTCGGTTTTTATCGAGAAGATTATTTGCAATATCTCTGATTCGATTCAATGCCCCACGAATCATCAAGCGTTTATCCTCAGGAAGGACAACGAGATCTTTTTCCAAGGAACTCATTGCCGCCAAAGGGGAGCGAATATCGTGTGCAACCTGGGAGGCCATCTGAACCAATGCCTGGTTGCGCTCCCGATCCACTGCATTTTTTTGACTTTCGGCAAGCTTGCTTACCATCCGGTTGAAACTATCTGCCAGGCTGATGAACTCGAGTGCCCCTTTAACTTGTATCTTCGCGCCCAAATCGTTGGTTCTCATGATCGCCTCAACACCCGAATTGATCACATTCAGTTCCCGAACCAAAAGCCGCGAAAGAAATATCGCGACGACACCACTGATCAAAACAAGAACCGAGAGCAACGCGAGAAGCCCTCTCCGCAAGCCTGCAAGATCATCCAAAAAAGGCTGAAGAGAAACATGGGCGCGCAGAAGATAAAAATATTCCCCGGAAGCGGTACTGATCTTCTTCACTCGACACTCGCAACAGTTCTTTGTGCCAGCGGGGATTTGAGTGTTAAGAACCAGATTCTTCGCATCGAGTTTAACCTCTTCTTGAGATAACTCTCGCAGATCAATGATTTGACCATGGGTAAGCTTCCCATCTGATGAAATTGAGCCTAATTCGAATCCGCTAGGTGAAAACAGGCCGATCGATTGGATATTTTTGTCCGAGCGCACGACTTCAAGAAGCGTGTCGGCAATGAATTTCATATGATATCCCACTTCCAAAACTCGAGTCTTATTATGATTGGGTATCATTGTAAACTTGTAGGGCCCCGTGTATGGATTACTGGGAATAATTGAGGTCTGCTGCAAAGAGGTTCCGCCTGTTAATAACTGACGGTACTCAGCGCAAAAATCAAAAAGCTTATATGGCAACAACTCTGCTGGGAGGTCAGTGTGCCTTATAAATTTCCCGGTATCGTCGGTGATATAGAAATGGGAAACATGAAGGTCATTTGCAAGAATGCGAAGATCTTCGCTCGTCGGCAAACCCTTTAACTTTTCGATCTGATACAAAACTGAAATAGCATTCTGACTGACCTTGTCGACCGTGAGATCCATTTCTTTCATCGCACTCGCGATCACTCGACCTAAAGATCGGTATCGGATGAGGTACTGATTATGTAGGTTGGCTGAAATAACTCTGTCAGCATATATCGCCGCAACAAAAAGAAGCGCAACCATCGGGATAAACAGCGCCAGGAACAGCCTATTGGTGAATCGCATTTAACAATTCTCTACTGACTCCACTTAGCAGGCAATAGATAACTTTTTGAACAACAACTTTAGAACACTTTGAATGCCTATCTTTTTTGCAGAGTTATTCGAGCAACAGAACTCTTATGATCAAACACCCGCTGGAGTTTACTCAAAAAACTTAAAAACCCGTATAAAACTTCACGCTCGAGCGTAGGTTTTTCCTTAGTAGTGACCGCAAATGCATTCCTGAAGAATTTAGGGAGAATTCGAATCGCTTGATCTTCGATCATTGAGTTTACCGTCTGTGCCATAATCCATGAGTCATCCAAATACTGCACAGAGACAATCGTCATATTATTTCTAGGAGCCAAGCTCTCGAGGCCCTTCACACTTAGAATATTGAGATGCCTGGGTGCATGGTATCCCCCCCAATGGTGATGCCGGGTCAAATTGAAGTGTACTCCTTCCGGAACAGGCATATCGATCACAAGAATTGAATTCTCCTTCATTACACGAAGGGAATCCTGCAGCAAGATTGAAGGGTCTTCCAAGTGCTCAATAACATGCGAAGCATAAATCAAGTCAAACTGCTTATCGGTTTGGCGTAGAAAATCCTGTCCAATGAGTGTCTCGAAACTTTCTGACATGCTCAGACCCTGTGGGAGTGATGGCTCATAGGCTGTCAAATGTTCCTTATTGAACCCCATCTCCGCAAGCATTTTTAAGCGAAACCCGTCACCGGCCCCATAATCTAAAACAAAAAGATCGTTAGGTCGCTGCTTTCCAAGATCTGCAGCTCGCGATTGAATTTCCTCAGACAGAGCCGTTCTGAGTTTGGAATAATATCGATTACCCCAAAAGGATTTTTCGTATTTAGCAAAATTTGCACTCAAGTGAAACGAATAGTAATCACTAGGATAGGCAGCAGCAATCACCGCGTGCCCTGGAAAAGGTACAATCTTCAACGTTCCGCAAGATTGACAACTCAAGAAACTATATTGTTCCCGAGTCGATCGGTATTCGTGGTCACCTGCTTGGCCCACCACATTTAGGCAGGTCGACCCACATGCTAAACAGTCATTAGTAGCTATATCGCCATTTTCCTTCAAAAAAGATCCTCTCCAAATTCCAACTATAACCCGATATCTACTTTCTCAAACCCCGACCAAAATAACCACAGATTTCCAAAATCAATCCCTGGCACCCCCTTTGCACAGCACCTCCCCCACAGGAGGTCCTTATGGATCAAAATTTAGACACGCTTTCAAGAATTTCTAATGAGGAACTGCTCGCCACCACCCGCACACTCGCTGAAAACGAAAGGCGAATCAGCATCAATATTCTGCATCACCTTGCGGAAGTCGATCGTAGGCGGGCGTATGCGAAGCTGGGGCACGCAAGCCTTTGGGATTACGTTCTCAAAGAATTGAAATACTCTGAAAGTGCCGCATATCGCCGGATTTCAGCGATGCGGGCGATAAAAGATGTTCCGGAGTTAGGTAAGAAAATCGAAGCCGGATCTTTGAGCGTCACGACAGTAAGTCAGATTCAGAGCTTTCTCAAAGCGGAGCGTGAGCAAGCTCACAAAAAGTATTCGCCATCCCAAAAGGCCGCACTCTATGAAAAATGTGAAAACAAAAGCTCGCGCGAGGTCACGCGCGAACTACTCACCGTCTCACCTCTTGCGATCAGAGTCCAAAAAGAGCGCGCATTGACCGAAAACAGGACCATGATCAGTTTTGTGGCCGATACAGATCTGCTCGGAAAAATTCACAGGGTTCGGGATCTCAGCGTACCGCGCCTGCGCGATCCAGCGTCCTATCCTGAGTTGATGGATTTGATGAGTGAGGTGACACTCGATGAGATCGATCCCTTGAGAAGAACGCCGAAACCGAGAAGCAAGCTAGCAGCACCCTCCACGCCAGAAAGACCCGACAACATCGTTGCGCTTATTGCGCCGAAACCAAATCAATCAGTCGGGCACACTCCAAACCCAAGTCGCGAGGCCGCCATCCCTTCCCGCTCCGTCTCCCCCACGCTTCGCGCGCAAATCTGGCGCGAGTTCGGTGGCCGCTGCGGATACGTCTCGCCTGAGACAGGCAAGCGATGTGATTCCACTTTTGGGCTCGAGATTGAGCACTGCAAACCCTTCGCCTTAGGCGGCGACTCAAAAGATCCCGAGAATCTCAAACTCTTGTGTCGCCATCACAACCAGTGGCAGGCGATTGAGACTTATGGGTTGAAGAAAATGGATAAATTTCTGAACCCAAAAGAAAACTGAGTTTTGTGGTGCACGATTTACCAACGCAAACCAAAAATCTGGTGAGTTGCCTCACGTCGAAAGTCCGAAGCGACAATCCCCATTTGAAACGGCCCACAATTGATGTTGAATTTGACATGATCCACGCCAAGAACTCATCTGGAGTCATGACTCTTCATTTAGTCGCGCGTGATCAGCGAACCAAATCCTACATCTATATGGCCGAGACTGGAAAAGATGCCAATGAATGGGTCGCCAAACAGAGCGAATTCTACGGTCGGATCTACCTTTTTGTTCGGCATATACTTGAACTTTTAAGCGAGGAAAATACAGTCCTAAGTCTTTCCGAAAAGGGACGTATTCTTGTAGAAATCGCAAAATGTGAGTTCCAGAAAATCATGCGCTCTTAAGCTGACGAATCATCTCGGAGACAGACTCCTTTAAGGCACGGTCACTTATTTTCACTTTCGGCAACCTAGAGAACGACTTATAGAAGTCAACCTCTGGCTTCTTGGTGATGTTTTCGTAGGCGACTACAAATTTGTTTCCTCTATAAGTAAGAACTTGTTCAGTTGGACTCACCGCAACTGCGATATATTTTTGATTTCCTGGTATTTGCCAGAGCCACATAGTCATTTCGGCACGCTCTTGAAAAAAATGGCGTTTACCAAACACAACCCCACCTTCAACATCAATCACTTCCTGAACAAATACGGCTTGCAGTTTCTTAAATTCGGCTAATGAATAAGAAACGACCTCCTCATCCGTACCAAAAACTCTTTCTGATTGCGTCTGTTCCTCGCCTACTGACATGTCAACGTTTCGGCATTTGAGCCCAAATTCTGAATGCGGTTTTTATCTCCAATGAATGTCAGAAATCTGACTCTGCAACTTAAGATCCAGTTTCGAGCCCGAGGGTCCAAGTTGTGGAGCTAAAGATCAGTTGGGAGTAAACCTGGAGCCGGCATGATTAATCGGATTAGTTCTTCATTTCAAGCATTTCATCAAGGCTTCAAAATAGAACCGCCCTAAATGCACTTGGCCCAGCCTTCGCACACCGTGGCCCCATGCACGATTTACCCTCGCAAGCCCAGAATCTTATAAGCTGTCTCACCTCAAAAGTCCGAAGCGACAACCCTCATTTGAAGCGGCCCACGATTGAGGTTGAATTTGATCTCATCGAAGCCGCAAACGCCACGGGAAGACTAACTCTTCATTTAGTTGCGCGTGACCGAAGAACTAGATCCTACATCTATCTCGCCGAAACTGACAAAACACCTAACCGATGGATCGGAAAAGAGAGTGAGTTCTACAGTCGAATCTTTCTTTTTGTTAGGCATATCCTTCGCTTTTTAGAAGGCGAAAATAGCAGCCTGAGCCTATTCGAAAGTGGAACTGCCCTTAAGACGATTGCCAAGCGAGAATTTCAAACCCTTATTCGCCGTTAAGACAGCTAACAAGGCCTGCAACTGATTCTTTCAACTTACTTTCGTTGATCTTATACTTCGGCAACTTTGAGTAGGATGCGTAAGATACAATCTCGGGTTTATGAACAAAATTCTCGTAAGCGATAACGAATTTCTTTCCCTTATAGGTAAGTTCCTGATTTCCGTCAGTCATGGTTACGGCTACAAATTTTTGAGTTCCAGGTATGTGCCACAACCACCTCGTCATGTCATCTCGCTCTTGAAAAAAATGGCGTTTACCAAACGCAACCCCACCTTCAACATCAATCACTTCCTGAACAAAAAGGGCTTGCTCATTCTTGAATTCGTTAAGTGAATACGAAAGAACTTCTTCATCCGTCTTAAAAAGCATTGGTGATTGCGTCTGTTCCTCGCCTACTGACATGTCAACGTTTCGGCATCCTAAACGAGATTCTGAATCCCATTTTTGGTCGCGATGATTGTCAAAAATCTAACACCCCAACTCAGATCCGGTTTCGAGCTCCAGAGTCCGAATTGCAGAGTCAAAGATACGCTGACAGAAAACTCGCAAATCGTTTGGACGCCAATATTGGGTTGTAATTTCCCATACTTCAGTCAGGCTTCAAAACCGAAACAACCTGGATACAGTTGGCCCAGCCTTCGCACACCGTGGCCCTATGCACGATTTACCCTCCCAAACCAAGAACCTTGTAGACTGCCTCACTTCAAAGGTGAGGAGTGACAACCCCCAATTGAGGCGGCCCACGATTGAGGTTAAATTTGACCTCATGGACGCCAAAAACTATGATGGGGACCTTACACTCCATTTAATTGCGCGCGACTGGAGCACCAAATCCTATATCTATCTCGCTGAACTCGAATCTGAAAGCAGCGAATGGGTAGGAAAAGGGAGTGAGTTCTATAGTCGAATTTACGTTTTTGTCAGGCACATCCTCCGTTTATCAGAGGAGGAAAGCATTGGCTTAAGCCCGTCCGAAAATGGGCGACTACTCGTGGAGACAGCGACGCGAGAATTTCAGATGCTCATTCGCCGTTAAGGGCTGACACAAGCCCATGAACGGATTCCTTCAGCTTACTTTCGTTGATTTTGTATTTCGGTAATTTTGAGAAGGATTTATAAAATACGATCTCTGGCTTACTCATGATATTCGCGTACGAAATAACGATTTTTTTCCCTCTTAAAGTCAAAACCTGTGCCGAGTCACTCATGGCGACCGCTACATACTTCTTAGTCCCAGGCAGATCCCAGAGCCATCTCCTCATTTCGTTACGATCTTGAAAGAGATGTCTCGTGCCAAACCCAAACCCGCCTTCAACATCAATCACTTCTTGAACAAACACGGCCCGCTCTTTTTTGAATTCATTCAGTGAATAAGAAACGACCTCCTCATCCGTACCAAAAACTCTTTCTGATTGCGTCTGTTCCTCGCCTACTGACATGTCAACGTTTCGGCATTTTGGGCGAAATTCTGAAAACGTTTTTGACTGATTGACGGCTTCGGAGCAGAGGGGGTCAAAGTATTGACGCCTCAACTCTTAGTCCAAATTCGAGCCTGGTGGTTCGAGATCCGGAAGCATGATTCATTGGACGTCGAATCCATCGATGAAAATATCTGCGTCGATTATCCCAACAAAACCGAATGTCCTGCGCCTTTACATAAGGAATCATGAACACGCTAAGTTGGCCCAACCTTCGCACTCAAGCGCCCCATGCACGATTTACCCTCGCAAACCCAAAACTTAGTAAGCTGCCTCACCTCAAAAGTCCGAAGCGACAATCCTCAACTCAAAAGACCAACTATTGAGTTGGAATTTGATCTAATCGAAAGGCAAAACTCCTCCGCAAACATTACAAATCACTTGGTGGCTCGGGACAGAAGAACGGGGTCTTACATCTATCTTGCTGAAACTGAAAAGGACACTGACAAGTGGGTTGGTAAAGACAGCGAATTTTATGACCGCATCTATCTTTTCGTTCGCCACATCCTCGAATTCCTAGCCCACGAAAGTCCCGACCTAAGCCTATTTGAAAAGGGCTGCATTCTCCGAGAGGTCGCAAAACAGGAGTTTCAGAAAATCATGCGCCTTTAAGTTGACGAATTATTTCGGAAACCGACTCCCGTAAGGCAGAGTCGCTGATCTTCATTTTCGGCAGCTTTGAGAAGGAGTCAAATAAGACCATCTCTGGTTTATCTACAATGTTTTCAAAGGCTTTCACGAACGTTTTACCACGATAAGTCAGGACCTGCTCGATCGAGCTCACGGCAACTGCAACATATTTCCGATTTCCAGGCATGTGCCATAGCCACCTCGTCATAGCCGCGTGGTGATCAAAACAATGCCTCTTCCCAAACGCGAAACCGCCGTCTACATCGACCACTTCCTGAAGGAAAATGCCCTGCTCTTTTTTAAATTCATTGAGTGAATACGAAAGAACTTCTTCATCCGTTTTAAAAACTATTGTTGATTGGGTCTGTAGCTCGGCCGCCGACATGTCAACGTTTCGGCATTTAGCCCGAAATTCTAAATGGCCCTTTTACCCGTCAAACCCCTGACGCCAAAACCGCACAATCCAAAAGCAGCTCCAGATTCTTCTGTAGCGTGCCCCCTGGACTTGAGATAGGCCGCGTATTCGGCAGGGTCGACTAATGATTTCTCACAATGTTTCTTAGGATAGTTTGGAAAAGCCATCTTCAAGCAAACGCCTCTGCATCCAACCCCGCCTCATGCAATCGCATCGCAAACGTATCCAAATCCTCATCCCCCACCGGACGCAAATTCGAAGTCGGCGCGATATTCTTCAGCGTCGAAACATGAACAAGCCTAGGATTCAAACTTACGAGCAAGGCCAATAACTTTTCCAAGTTTTCAGGCGTCCAACTTTGCAGCGCCTTATTGGCTAGATCGCGCCAAAGAGTCACTCGAATATACAACGGCCCCAGTGAACGCAATTTTGCGACGTAACCCTGCAACGTTTCCCCGTGCGTAGGCTTCAATGTCGACTCAAACAACTCACCGATCGCACAATCAAGCTTCACCCAAAAACGATCCAGCAACCGATACGCTTCCAACGCCTTTTTTTCATCTAACTGCGTGCCCGGACCAATGCTCTGCAGCAACCAGCTTGCGCCCAACGTCAATCGGAGGTCGCGCGTCATACTAACGATCTCGGCAAACATCGGATGATTTGTAGGCTCCGTGGTACTAGTGAAAACAATCGAATCCAACTCAGCCCCACCGGCGACACCCGCGCGAATCGCCGCGATCACTTGCTTTGCATCCGCTCCCGCCTCAAGCCGCTCCGCATCACCATGGGGGAGTTTCTTATTAATTTCTCCGGCTCCGGCTTCGCCCTCTAGTTCCTTCGGGCAATAAACACAGTGCCAAGTACAGCATTTTTCTTCTGCCGAACCCAAATTCACAAAAAGCGTTCTCCCAAAAAATCGGCTAATTCGAGGTGGGGAAACTTCAGAGCGACCGACCATAATTTTATCATTTGAATGCGACATATTTCACACTTCCTTTGTTGTCAAAAACACTCAAGAACTAAAAGCCCGAGCACCTGCATAAAAAATCGATACCTCTTCTTCCCATAGTTCTCCAGACATACGTATACAATTTCCAGTTTTTTTGTGTTAGCGTTATCGAATTACACATTACTGAGAGAGAGGCATAACCTTCATGTCTGTTGCCAATATGAAATCTGTCGAAATGGATCAAATTGTCATTCGCCTTGCCGGGGACTCCGGTGACGGCATGCAGCTCGTGGGAGATCAGTTCACGATCACCTCAGCAATGATGGGGGACGAAGTCGCAACGCTCCCTGATTATCCTTCAGAAATTCGCGCCCCTGCCGGCACGATTTTCGGCGTCTCGGGGTTCCAAATCTGCTTTGCGTCTGAAGACGTTTACACCGCAGGCGATGAATACGATGTGCTGGTCGCCATGAATCCAGCGGCGCTTAAAGTAAACCTTCCTAGTGTAAAAGCGGGCGGGACCATTATCGTCAACGAAGACGCCTTCATCGATAAAAATCTCGAAAAAGCCGGTTATGCCGAAAATCCGCTCACCAGCACTGAGCTGCAAAAATTCAAAGTCATGAAGATCGGCATGTCCAAAGTCGCACAAAAGGCCCTTGAGGGTGGCACGATGAGCCCTAAGGCCATCGACCGTTGCAAAAACTTCGTCGCTTTAGGCTTGATGTACTCGATGTTCAAGCGCGACAAAAAGTTCACCAACCAATGGGTACAAAAGAAGTTCAAAGCCAAACCTGAATTAATCGACGCCAACACCCGCGCACTCGAAGCGGGTTGGATTTTGGGCGAGTCCGGCGAAGTCAACGACACTCATTATAGTGTCACTAAACGCAAGGTTCCAAAGACGGCCGGTAACTATCGTAACGTTACTGGAAATACGGCTGCGGCCTTGGGCCTCATCGCTGCCGCTCAGCGCTCGGGTCTCAAACTCTTTTTAGGCAGTTACCCGATTACGCCTGCAACCGACATTCTTCATGAGCTTTGCAAACACCCTGATTTTGCGACCGTCTTCCAAGCCGAAGATGAAATCGCCGGAATCGGCTCCGCCATCGGCGCTGCTTTCGCTGGCGCACTGGCGGCTACGACAACTTCAGGTCCTGGGATGTCCTTAAAAGCCGAGTTTCTCAACCTGGCTATGATTGTCGAACTCCCCCTTGTGATCGTGAATGTTCAGCGCGGGGGCCCTTCAACGGGGCTTCCAACCAAAACGGAGCAATCCGACTTGGCGCAAGCGATGTGGGGACGTCACGGAGAATCTCCAATCGCAATTCTCGCCTCTTCAACTCCTCAAGATTGTTTCGACACGGTCGTTGAAGCCGCACGGCTCGCCATCAAGTACATGACTCCAGTCATTGTATTAAGCGACGGATATCTGGGTAACGGCGCAGGCGTTTGGAAAATTCCGAAACTTGAAGAATTGCCCGAAATGACCGCAAAATTCAGAACCGATCCCACGAACTTCCTTCCCTATGAGCGTGATCCGAAGACGCTAGCTCGTCCATGGGTAGCGGTTGGAACACCGGGACTTGAGCATCGTATTGGGGGTCTTGAAAAAGAAGATCGCACCGGAACGGTCAGCGCCAATCCTCTGAACCACGAAAAAATGACTCATCTTCGTGCGGAAAAAATCGCACGCATCGCGGACGACATCCCTCCGATGACCGTCGAAGGCAATCCCAGCGCGGATATCCTGATCCTCGGTTGGGGCGGCACAAAAGGCGTGATTAAACAGGCCGTGCGAAACCTCACTAAACAAGGGGTTCCCGTGGCTTGCGCACATTTACGCAACCTAAACCCGCTGCCTCGCGATCTGAAGCCTCTTCTTAAGAAGTATAAGAAGGTGCTGATCCCAGAAAACAATATGGGGCAATTGTGGTTCATGCTTCGCGGCGAGTTCCTCATGGACTTTGAACGTTACAGTAAAGTCCAAGGGCAACCTTTCCGCGCTGATGAAATCGAAGCAAAAGTTCGTACTCTTCTCGAAATCAAGACAGGGGCAAACTCATGAGCAATCCAACACCAGAAACTCCGAAGGCCAGCGGTCTGACCCGCAAGGATTTCCTGAGCAAAACGGATCCACGATGGTGCGCCGGTTGCGGCTGTTTCAGTGCATTCAACAGTCTCACCAGCGTTTTTCCAAACACCGGAATCCCTCGCGAAAAATTCGCCATTATCTCCGGGATCGGCTGCTCTTCACGGCTTCCTTATTATGCCGACTGCTACGGGTTTCACACGATTCACGGTCGCGCGCCGACGATTGCCGCGGGAGTGAAGCTCGCAAATCCCGAACTCTCAGTTTGGGTGGTGACCGGAGACGGAGACGCGCTCTCCATCGGCGGAAACCATTTTCTGCACCTCATGCGACGAAATGCAGATATTAAGCTCTCTTTGTTCAATAACCAGATCTATGGTCTGACCAAAGGGCAAACCTCGCCAACCACCAAGCCTGGGACAAAGACCAAAACGACGCCGTTTGGAAACTTTGAAAACTCCGTACGCCCACTGGCCCTAGCGCTTGCGGCTGGAGCCACCTTTGCGGCACGCGTTCCGGATACGGATGGCGAACTGCTTCGTGAAGCATACACAGCAGCAGCTTCCCACAAGGGTGTGGCCTTCATCGAGATTCTGATTAATTGCGTGATTTTCAATGATGGCACTTACCTGCCGCTCACCGACAAGGCGACCAAAGCTGATACCACCTTGCGGCTGAAGCAAGGTGAGCCGATGCTTTTTGGAGCCGATCGCAACAAGGGCATTCGTCTAGGTCGCGACCTGAAACCTGAAGTCGTAAAAATCGGCGAAAACGGCGTAACCGTGAACGACATTTTGGTTCACGATATTCATCGCAAGGACTCGTCCTTGGCGTATCTTCTCTCCTTGATGGATTATCCTGATTCTCCTGTACCACTGGGGATTTTCCGACAGGTCAGCGAGCCCGTTCACGAGTTCAGATCTGCCTATCCCAAGAAACGCAACCTCAACGATCTCCTTTGTGAAGGCAATGCTTGGAACTTAGGCGCAACCGGCGAGATTTCTCCAGTTTCCTGATTTTTGGTTCGTTTCATTTTTACCGCGAGGAAAGGTCACCGATGGATTTCTTCTTAGTGTTCTTATTCATTCTTCTAGCGGGCGTCTTTGTTTTTGGCGGACTTATTGCCTCCAGACTCGTCGCGCCTCATCACGCAAAGGGACTTAAAGTTAAAACCTATGAGTGCGGCGAAGAACCGATTGGCTCAGGCTGGGTTCAATTCAACGTCGGCTACTATCTCTTTGGCCTACTCTTCTTGGTTTTCGACGTTGAGGCTGCCTTCTTGTATCCTTGGGCGGTCGTGTTTCGCGAAGTCGGGGTGACCGCGCTCATTGAGGCAGGAATTTTCATTCTGATCTTAATCATTGGCCTCGCCTACGCTTGGAAAAAAGGGGCACTCGAATGGGTTTAGTCACAGAGAAACTTCCGATTTTCCTGGAACCTGTTCCAGGCGGTTCCGTGCTGCTTGCGAGCATGGACAAACTCATCAATTGGGCGCGCCTCAACAGCTTATGGCCCCTGACTTTCGGGACCAGTTGTTGCGCCATCGAAGTGATGATGGCCACGGGTGCACCCAAGCATGACATCGCCCGATTTGGCGCCGAAGTCGCGCGCCCAAGTCCTAGGCAAGCTGACGTTTTGGTTATCGCAGGGACGATTGTCAAGCGCATGGCTCCCACGCTTCGTACCTTGTACGAACAAATGGCCGAGCCTCGCTATGTCATTGCCACGGGATCCTGCGCGATTTCTGGTGGGCCTTTCGTGTATGGCTCTTATTCGACTGTGCGCGGAGCCGACGAAATCATCCCCGTCGATGTTTATGTGCCCGGCTGCCCTCCGCGTCCCGAGGGCTACTTCTATGGCCTTTTGACGCTTCAGAAAATGATTCGTGAAGGCGAAACGCTCAGGCACCCGGGCGTCCGCCGAAAACCCGTTTTAGCAGAACTTCCCCCCGGGATCACGATGGAGGACATTCGTCGCGATCTCGTTCACCTTCTTGAAAAAGAAGCTCGCGTCGATCTTCGTGAAGCAGAAAATGCAACCGCTGAATCTACAGAAAGGCTACTCAGAAGTGGAAACTCAAGTTCTCTCATCCGCAGTACTCGCGATTGATTCGAAGGCCCAGCTTCGGGATAAAACTGATCGACTTACAGTTACCATTCCTGTTGAAGCCCTCTTTACGTTTCTCTCGAAACTCAATACTGATTCGAGCTTGGCCTTTGATATGCTTTGCGCGCACACCGCAATCGACTGGATTGCCGAACAACGTTTTGAGATGGTTTATGAACTCTATTCCACGACACATTCTCACGCGATGAGAGTCACGACTTCTGTGCCGCGGGAAAACACCGTGGTGCCTTCGGTTTCTTCCCTCTGGCGAATCGCCGAGTGGCAGGAGCGCGAAGTTTACGACATGTTTGGCATTCTTTACGAAAATCACCCTGATTTGAGGCGCGTTTTGCTCGATGACGGCTGGCAGGGGTTTCCCCTTCGAAAAGACTATAAAGATGATTACCTTTTGGAGCGACCAGAATGACTATCGCGATCCGCACCTTAGAAGACCTCACCCGGCCCTCGGCCACGCCCGATAGCCCGCTGGCCACGCAAGAGTATTTTGTGAACATGGGTCCTCAGCACCCCTCCACTCACGGCGTGCTCAAGCTCCTTTTGAAACTCGACGGCGAGACCGTTCGCGAAGTGATTCCGGTTTTGGGCTATGTTCACCGTGGCATGGAAAAAGTCGGCGAGCACTTGGGCTACCGCCAATTCGTTCATATGTCGGATCGAATGGATTATCTCTCGGCGTTGATGAACAACTGGGCGGTCTCGAGGGCGGTAGAAACCGCGATGAAGATTGAAACGAATGAACGCATCGAAACGATTCGCACGATCATGGCGGAACTTCAGCGCATTCAGAGTCATCAACTTTGGTGGGGCGTTTTTGGAATGGACTTAGGGGCTTTCACTCCATTTCTCTATGGCTTTCGCGACAGAGAGCACGTCACCGATATCTTGGAAAAAACAACCGGCGCACGGCTGACAATGAACTACATCCAGCCGGGCGGCTTGATGTTTGATCTGCACCCTGATTTTCAAAAAGAAGTTAAAGAGTTCATCGCCTACTTCAGACCCAAACTCAAAGAATACGAAACCCTTTTCAGCGAAAACGTGATCGTTCACAAACGAGTCAAAGGGGTCGGAGTTTTAGATGCGAAGACCGCCATCTCAATCGGGACCACGGGCCCCGTGTTGCGCGCAAGCGGCGTGGACTATGACCTGCGCAAACGCGAGCCTTACGGGATGTACTCGAAAGTGAAGTTTGAGGTCGCGCTGGGAACCACGGGTGACACCTGGGATCGCTACCAGGTTCGCATCGAAGAGATGAAACAATCCTTAAGCATCATTGAGCAGCTCATCGATAATATTCCCGAAGGCAAGACAATGCTCATGAAGCCCGGAGCAAAGATCAAACCGCCTGAAGGCATCAGCTACAGCCACATGGAAACTGCACGAGGCGTCCTGGGGATCATGCTCGTCTCTGACGGCAAGGATCACCGGCCTTACCGGATTCATTTGCGAACCCCGAATTACAACAATATTTGGAGCATAACCCATACCGCTCCCGGCTGGCGAATTGCCGACTTGGTCGCCATCCTATCTTCGTTAGACATTGTCGTTCCAGACATGGATCGGTGAGGAGAGAAACACCCATGAATGAAACAACTGTTTGGCAGGTAAAAACGATCGCACAGCGCGCGCAAGAAGCGCTCCCGGATAGCGTGTGGCTTTCGGCGGGGTATATCGCACTCGGGCTCGTAGGTGCGGGCGCGTTTGTGGCGCTGCTAGGGATGGTTCTGATCTATGCCGAGCGCAAAATCGCGGCCCACTTTCAGTGCCGAATGGGTCCGATGCGGGTCGGCTGGCACGGGATTCTTCAATCCATTGCTGACACGCTGAAACTTCTTCTGAAAGAAGATATTGTTCCCGAGAATGCGGACAAACTTCTCCATCTCATTGCGCCGTTTCTTTGTCTCCTTGGAGCGCTGTTAACGATCGCGGTTCTCCCCATGAGTCCCACCCTTCAAGTCGCCGATGTTAATATCGGCGTGCTTTATATCAGCGCTGTGAGCGGATTGGGCGTGTTGGGCCTGCTGGTCGCGGGTTGGAGTTCAAACAACAAGTGGTCGCTCATCGGCGCGATGCGAGCTGGAGCGCAAATTGTTTCTTACGAACTCTCGGCCACTCTCGCGCTCCTCGTCGTGGTGCTTCTATCAGGCACCCTGCAACTTTCAAAAATTGTGGAAAGCCAAGCCCAAGGCTGGTGGATTTGGCGCGCTCACGGTGTGGGGATTGTCTCCTTTATTATATTCCTCATTGCTTCCGTCGCGGAGATCAACCGTACTCCCTTTGATATCGCCGAAGGCGAGAGCGAACTCACCGCAGGTTTTCATACCGAATACTCGGGAATGCGCTTTGCCTTCTTTTTCCTGGCTGAGTTCATCAACATGTTCATCGTCTCCGCGGTCTGCTCCACACTTTTCCTGGGTGGCTGGATGCCGTTTCACATCGGCAATCTCGCGGGCTTCAACGGGATCATGGATTTGATTCCCCCCGGCCTTTGGTTTGCGGGAAAAACTTCATTCATTATTTTCCTGATCATGTGGTTCCGCTGGACGTTTCCAAGGCTTCGCGTGGATCAGCTCATGAAACTGGAGTGGAAACTTCTGCTTCCCATTGGGTTTGTAAACCTTTTTGCCGCAGCCGTCATCGTGCTGTATAACCTCTATTTTTTCCCGAAATAATATGACTATGCAAACACCCACCAAGCCTGCGAAAAAGCCTGTCGGACCGATTAGAGGGTTCTTCAAAGGAATCAGCTCATTGCTCAAAGGCATGGGCGTCACCTTCAAATACTTCGTACACCCCTCGACTGTCGTGACTCAGCAATACCCTGAAAACCGTGAAACGCTTAAAATGCCGGATCGCGCCCGCATTCGCCTCTCGATGCCTCACGACGAGAATGGCTACCACAAGTGCACGGGTTGCCATATTTGCGAAGACGCGTGTCCAAACCGTTCAATCACAGTTGTCGATCGCAAGAACGCGACGACGAAACGTCAGGAAATCGATCATTTTATCTGGCGCATGGATAGTTGCACATTCTGCAATCTCTGCGTGGTCGTTTGTCCGTTTACGGCTCTTAAGATGCACGGTGACTTTGAAAACTCCGTTTATGATCGAAGGCTGCTCATTTACAATCTGAACCGCTATGCGGGTCCAGCCGCCCCAGCACTTGCCAAAATTGAGGATCCGGAAGAGCGAAAACGCAACATCGATGAGCGCGGAGTTTACTCGGGCCTTATCCCGATGAATGGTTCGGCGATAGCGGGGGTACGCGCCTGCGGAAAACCCCCCGAAAGTGAAAAAGTACGCGTGACTGAAGACGACATAAAAGGCGAATCCCCATGATAGAAAACATCGTTCATACCACTTTATTTTATCTCTTTGCGGCTTTCGCTGTCTTATGTGCCCTTGCGATGGTCAGCACTCATCGTATTCTAAGAGCGGCGCTCTACCTCATGGGCGTTTTAGGGGCCAGTGCCGCCTTTTATGTTCTTTTGGGAGCAGAGTTTCTCGCGGGCGTCCAGATTCTGGTCTATGTCGGTGGGATCGTGATCCTGCTGGTTTTCGCGGTGATGCTCACAAGCTCTAACAACTTGATTGAAGAGAAGCCCAGTCTGCTGCGCAAACTCGTGGCTTTGATTCTTTCGGCTTCTTTTTTTGGAATTTCGAGCGGAATCTTTTTGGGCGCTACCTTCAACGTGTCATCACGCCTCTCAGGTGCAAGCAGTGAAAAAATTCAAGACACGACTGCGGCCATCGGGCGGGCTTTATTGGATCAAGGCGAAAAAGGCTACGTGCTGCCTTTTGAGATTATTTCACTACTTCTTCTGTCCGCCCTCATCGGCGGAATTGTGATCGCCCGGAAGACTCAGCCCGAAGGAGGAAAATAGTATGGGAGAGAACCTCGTTTCTTTTTTGGAGAAAACTCCAGACGTGTCTCATTGGCTCGTACTTTCCTCTTTGTTGTTTTCAATCGGACTTTACGGACTTCTCACCCGACGAAACGCGGTGGGAATCCTGATGTCAGTTGAACTCCTGCTTAATTCAGGCGCCTTGAATTTTATTTTATTCAATCGCTTCATTAGTCCGGGGAACATTGATGGCCAGGTGATGAGTATTTTTGTCATCGCGATTGCCGCAGCGGAGGTCGTCGTTGGGATGGCGATCTTTGTTGCCCTCTTCCAACAACGTAAGACCGTCGATGTCACCCAAATGAATATGATGAAGGGCTAAGAACATGGATCAAACAATGGAACTTGGGTTTGCGCTAAAAAACGCCTGGCTGATCTTAGCCTTGCCGTTTTTTTCATTTTTGATTGTCGGGCTGTTCATTCGCCCGCTCTCTAAAAGGGCCGCAGGCATTGTGGCCACTTTGGCAATATTTTTGACTGCTTGTTTTGCTTATCGTCTGGCGTACGAATACTTCTTCACCCTGCCCGGGGCTCTGGAGGGAATCCATAAAGCGTTCGTGCCCTGGAGTGTGGAGTGGCTTAGATACCAGGAAAATATGGTCGTCAGCCTGGGAATTCTGACTGACCCTATCTCCGTCATGCTCATGGTTGTGGTCACTACCGTGAGTTCACTTGTTCACCTTTATTCGACGGGTTATTTGCATGGAGAAGACGGGTACGGACGGTATTTCACCTACCTCAATCTTTTTACTTTCAGCATGCTGGGATTAGTTACCGCTCCAAATATCGTTCAGATGTTTGTCTGCTGGGAGCTCGTAGGCGCCAGTTCATTTTTGCTGATCGGTTACTACTATGATCGGCCCTCAGCGGTCGCGGCGGCCAAGAAGGCTTTTATCGTCACGCGTTTCGCCGATTTGGGTTTCTTGATTGGCATGCTGATTTTAGGATTTTTTGGATTTCAGTTTTTTGGCGAACTGCCCGCAAGTGTGACTCAGGGCCTTCAGCCCTTTGATTTTATGTTCCTCACTCATCCGGAGGTCGGCGCCAAGTTTCTTGCGCAAGGTGGGAGTTTCCTGGGTATCAGTCTTGTGACACTTTCGATGATACTCATTTACATGGGTGCTGCTGGTAAGAGCGCGATGTTTCCCCTTCACATCTGGCTCCCCGATGCTATGGAAGGTCCGACCCCCGTCTCCGCTCTGATTCATGCTGCCACCATGGTGGTCGCGGGCGTTTATCTCGTCGCTCGGATGTTTCCCGTATTCGCGGTTTCCGGGGACGCACTCCTCGTCGTGGCCTATGTCGGAGCCTTTACCTGCTTGTTTGCCGCGCTCATCGGCTGCACACAAGATGACATCAAACGCGTCTTGGCTTTTTCCACGCTGAGCCAGTTGGGTTATATGATGTTTGCTTTAGGGGTTTCATCCTTTGAAAACCCCTTGGGCTACACGGCTTCGATGTTTCACCTCTTTACGCACGCCTTTTTTAAAGCGCTCCTCTTCTTGGGCGCGGGTTCCGTAATCCATGCCGTCCATAGCAACAGCATCTGGGACATGGGCGGACTTCGCAAAAAAATGCCGGTGACCCACGTTACCTTTCTGATTGCGACGCTTGCGATCTCCGGCATTTTTCCTCTTTCGGGATTCTTTTCCAAAGACGAAATTCTTTCGGCAGCCCTTGAGAGTGGTCACACCAATATTTTCGTCGTGGGGCTTGTCGTCGCCGGGATGACCGCCTTCTACATGTCTCGAGTTTATTTTGTGACCTTCTGGGGCAAGCATCGTACTGAGGGCGCACACCACGCACATGAGTCTCCTCCGGTGATGCTGATCCCGCTCATTATTTTAGCCGTTTTCTCAATCTTCTCGGGTTTTATTCCCTTCGCTCATTTTGTGAGTCTTCCCTCACCCCACGGTGGCGAAGGTGCGGCCCACGGTGGAATTGATCTCGCGGTCGCACTCCCCAGCACGGCCGTGGCGCTGCTCGGCATCGGTTTAGCTGCATTTTTCTACTCCGGTGACACTTCAAGAATTGAAGCCCTATCGAAATCCCTGGGCGTTATTTATACAACGATCAAGAACAAGTTTTACATTGATGAAGTCTACCTTTTCGTAACCCACAAGATTATTTTTCGATTTATTGCGGCTCCGATCGCTTGGTTTGACCGCAATGTGGTCGATGGCGGTGTGAATTTAAGTGCCTGGGGCACACGAAAAGCGGGTTCGGGACTGAGTCGCACCCAAACAGGGCAAGTTCAAACATATGGAAGTTGGTTCGTATCTGGGGTGCTGGGAATTCTCCTGGTCCTTTGGATCCTATCCTTCGAGAGGCATTGATCATGGGTTTAGTGAGCTGGCTGGTACTCTTACCGTTTCTAACAACTGTGGCCGTGGTGCTTACTCCGGCCTCCAAGTCCCGAAACATCCGCTGGGTGGCGGCGCTGGGTACTGGCGCGCACCTGCTTCTTACGGCGTTTGTGACCTGGAAATATTGGCAAGCGGCATCGCCCGATTTTCCTTCGATGAAGACCGCATTAGCCACTAAACTGTATCTTGTGGAGCGGATGCCTTGGTTTGAATCCATGGGAATCCAATACTTCGTAGGCCTTGATGGCATCTCCATGGCGATGATCATTTTGACGTCGATCATTATCTTTACAGGCGTCATGGCGAGCTGGAACGTCGAAGTAAGAACTAAAGAATTTTTTGCACTCCTCCTCACTTTGGTGACGGGCGTGTTTGGCGTTTTTGTCAGCTTTGATCTGTTCCTCTTTTTCGTCTTTTACGAACTGGCCGTGCTCCCGATGTATCTACTCATTGGCGTTTGGGGAACCGGTCCCAAAGAATACTCGGCCATGAAGCTTACGCTCATGCTGATGGTGGGATCCGCCTTTATTCTTGTGGGCATTTTGGCACTTTACCATGTATCTGGAACCCATAGTTTTGATCTCATCACGTTGGGACAGGCCACTTACGATTCTGATTTTCAGCGCTGGGTTTTCCCGATGCTCTTCGTGGGTTTTGGGGTATTGGGCGCTCTCTATCCCTTTCACACTTGGTCCCCTGATGGTCACGCCTCCGCACCCACCGCGGTATCAATGCTCCATGCGGGTGTGCTGATGAAGCTCGGCGGTTACGGAGCGCTTCGTATTGCAGTATATCTTCTCCCCCAGGGCGCGCAGTACTGGGGATTGTTCTTCATGGCGGTGACGACGATCAATATTTTGTACGGATCTTTTGGCGCGATCACGCAAAAGGATCTCAAGTACTTCACGGCCTACTCTTCAGTGAGTCACTGCGGATTTGTGCTCTTTGGCGTTGCCGCCCTCAATATGATGTCCTTTAAGGGCGCCATCATTCAGATGTTCAGCCACGGCATCATGACCGGCCTTTTCTTCGGTCTGATCGGCATGGTCTATGGTCGAACGCATACGCGAATTATTCCTGAAATGGGCGGCCTCGCGAAGGTCATGCCCTGGCTTGCCACGTGTTTTTATATTGCAGGCTTGGCCTCTCTAGGTCTGCCGGGATTCTCGGGCTTTGTCGCGGAGTCGAGTGTTTTCTTGGGCGGTTTTTTTGGAAACCCTTGGCATGATATCACGGCGATGCGAATCCTCACGCTCCTGGCAACCTGTTCGGTTGTGGTCACAGCCGTTTATGTTTTACGAGGCCTCGCTAAGGTTTTTGCCGGCCCAATCACGGATGCACATTTTGAGCACCTCACCGACGCCACCCTCACTGAGCGCATCAGTACCGGGATGTTAGTCGCAACACTCGCGGTGGTGGGATTGATGCCGGGGACTCTCATTAATTTAATCGAATCTTCAGTCTACCCACTCGTGAATCGCCTGCATGCCATCGGAGGAAAGTTTTAAATGTTTACTCTGATTTTGCCTGAATTAATTGTCATCTTGACGGCGTTCCTGATTTTGGGAGTCGACCTCTTTGTTTCCGAAAAAAACCGAGTGGTCCTGGCTCCCCTCACGCTGGTGGGTCTTGGCGCCGCCACGGCTGCCATATTTTTTCAGATGCCAGAAGCCGGTGCGCTTTTTGGCGGACGCTTTGCCGTGGATAGCGTAACCTGGTGGTTTAAGTTTCTCTTTATTCTCTCAACCGGCATCACCATCGCCCTTTCGCTTGATATGCTGGATGGCCGAAAAGTCCTTGAGAATGCCCAGACCCCAAGGCTCAGGTTTCGCGGTGAATACTACACGATCCTTCTTTTCACATTATCCGGAATGATGTTCCTCGTTTCCGCCCGCGATCTTATCACCTTGTATGTGAGCCTAGAGCTTGCAACGATTCCGCTCTTTGTCTTAGCTTCTTGGAAGCGCGATGGAAACGCAGGCGAAGCCGGGCTTAAGTACGTCATTATGGGGGCCTTGGCTTCAGCGCTGCTCTTGTATGGCTTCTCACTCCTTTACGGCCTCACCGGCCAGACTGACCTTCACGCAATCTCGCAGGGCCTCACGCCCTCCCCACTGCTTTGGCTTGCCGTGGCGTTAATCGTTTCTGGAATTGGCTTTAAAATGACCATCGTGCCTTTTCACTTTTGGGCTGCCGAAGTTTATCAGGGCGCTCCCACGCCGATCACCGCCTATCTTTCGGTCGCCTCCAAAGGCGCAGGCTTGGCGCTCATGTTTCAGCTTTTTTTCAGAGTTTTTGGCGGTTTTTTCAAGGACTGGCAAATAGCAATCGCCGTCTTTGCGGCCCTGACCATGACCTTGGGTAATCTCGGCGCGATAGTTCAAAACAACATTAAACGCTTCATGGCTTTTAGCGCGATCTCCCAAGCGGGCTACATGATCATGGGATTCTTGGGCCCCCAAAAGGAGAGCATCGCTTCGATGATTTTTTATATGTGGGTCTACGTGATCACAAACCTCGCAGTCTTTGGTGTCATTATTTTTCACTCCAACCAGACTGGAAAAGAGGAGATCACCGACTACCGTGGACTTGCGCAAACCAACCCCCTTATGGCCCTGGGGATGATGCTTGGATTGTTTGGTCTGGCAGGAATTCCTCCGCTTTCGGGATTTGTAGGGAAGTTCTTTTTATTCAGTATTGCCTCGGCTACAGGATTTCATTGGCTTGTCGCCGTCGCCGCGGTCAACTCTACCATCTCCTTGTACTACTACCTGCGGATTGTTCGACAAATGTACATCGAACCCCCAGCGGCAGGCGCGAAGGCACTTGAAGTTTCACCCGTTCTTGGGTTCACGGTCACGACAACCGTGCTCGCGAGCGTTGCCCTGGGTGTGTTTCCCTTCTTTTACAACATCGTCAACGCGCAGACGAGCGGATGGATGAGTCTATTTGTAAAGTAGCTCATTTCCCGCAACAAAATTAGTTGAGCGGAATTCCAGCCTATGAGACTATTTTCCCATGCCCTTTATCGTTCGCAAAACGGTCACTGAAACTTTTCTCGATCGCGTCAAAATCACTCCTGATCGTGTGGCGTTTGTCTACAAACCTAGGCACCCGGAAGAGTTAGACGGCGCCGACCCATCGATCAAAAAGGGGTGGAAAGAGGTTACTTTTAGGGATTTTTACTCTGAGTGCCGGCTCGTTTCACTGGGCCTCATGGGAGTGGGAATCAAGCCGGGTGATCGAGTCGCGATCCTGTCCAATACCCGCTTTGAGTGGTCGCTCTCCGACATGGCCATCCTCGGTGCCTCTGGCGTTACCGTGCCCATCTATCCTTCAATCACAGCCAATGACGTACAGTACATCCTCAATCACTGCGAAGCACGCATCGTGTTTATTGAGGATCAAAAACAACTTCAGAAACTCCTCGCCAAGCATGACGAAAAGCCCGATGCCTTCCCCTATCTCGAGAAAATCATCACTTTTCAAACCGGCCGAGAAGCTCTTGAAAATACGGATCGCCCGCAGTTTCCCCAAGTGCTGACGCTTCAAGCGCTCAAAGAACTTGGCCGCCGCGAAGACGAGCGCGAGCCCGCACGCTTTGATCGCAATCTCGCAACTTCCCGTCCTGATGACCTGCTGAGCATTTGCTATACATCGGGAACGACCGGGATCCCCAAAGGGGCCATGATCACCCACGACAATATGATCTGCGTTTTAGAGGATTGCGTGGCCGTCATGAAAGGCCACATCAAAGAAGAAGGCGAAGTCGTGCTCTCGTTTCTCCCCTTCTCCCACATCATCGGAAAAGTCGAATCCATCGCGATTCATACCTTTGGCTGGAAACAGGCTTTCGCAGAGAGCATGGAAAGACTACTGCCGAACTTTGAAGAAGTCCGACCGACGCTCATCTTTTCGGTTCCGCGCGTTTTTGAAAAAGCGCACGCGCAAGTCATGAACATGGTTGACGCTGCGTCTCCGGCTAAAAGAAGTTTTTTCCACTGGGCCATGGGGATCGGTCGCGCGTATTACGAAAAAGTCTGGAAAGAAGAGCGCCAATCCCCCGGAATGCTCGCTCAGTATCAAGTTGCCAAGAAACTTGTTTTTGACCAAATTGCCAAGCGCTTTGGAGGTCGACTCAGATTTGCAATCTGCGGAGGCGCGCCGCTCCCGCGTGAAATCGGGCAATTTTTTCAAATCGGTGGCGTGCAGATTCTCGAAGGTTATGGCCTGACGGAAACGTGTGGGCCGGTGACCCTAAACACACCGTCTGACCTTCGATTTGGCTTTGTGGGCCGTCCCTTGCCTGAAGTCAGTGTAAAAATTGCGGACGATGGCGAGATTTTGGTCAAATCGCGCAAGATCTTCAAAGGCTATTTCAAGATGCCAGAAGACTCTGCCACTGCCCTTGAGGGCGGCTGGTTTCACACAGGCGATATCGGCTTCATTGACCGCGATGGGTTTCTCAAAATCACCGATCGCAAAAAGGATCTCATCATCACGAGCGGTGGCAAGAACATCGCTCCGCAAAAGATCGAGAGCATGGCCAAGTCTTATAGCATCATAAGTCATTTTGTCGTTCATGGGGACCGGAGGAATTATCTAACGGCTCTTATCACCCTGGATCGAATCAACGCGGTGCAGTTTGCGAAAGAGAACCAGATCCTATTTAGCCAGTTCTCGGAGCTGCTGAAGAGTCCTCGGATGATTCTCATGATTCAGAAGATCGTGGATGAGATCAATAAGAACCTCGCCAGCTTTGAAACGATCAAGAAGTTTGTGATTCTCCCTCGGGATTTTACGGTCGAATCGGGCGAACTCACCCCTTCTCAAAAGGTGCGGCGAAATTTTGTTGAGATGCGTTATAAGACTGAACTCGACAGCATCTACGAGTCTTGACAGCGCAAGTTAAAACAGATAATCACTAAGTCCGCCCAAACGAGTTTTACCCGTGGGTTTTGCCGTTGGATTTAAAGGAGAATTTATGGCTCGAGTTACTATTGAAGATTGCCTGGATCACGTTGGAAACATGTATGAACTGGTTCATCTCACTACCCGACGAGTTCGCCAGATTCTCCGCGGCTCCGAGCCTCTTGTGAAGTGTAAAAACCGCGTTGCCGTTACCGCTTTACGTGAAATCGCTGCCGGAAAAGTCAAACTTGTCAAAACCCCTGGCAACGACAACGACGACGATCTAAGTAATCTCGCAAACTAAGATCCGCTTAGAGCGGACGCGAGAACTTCGCAAACACCTTTTCAAGGTCATCCCGCACAAAAGGTTTCGCGATTTTTTCATCGACCTCGAATCCACAATCGCCGCCGCTTACTGCAAAAATCCTAAGACCTTTTAGGTTCAGGTTGCGGACTTTAGCCACGAGCTCAGGTCCGTGCATCTTCTTCATCCTCACATCGGTAACGAGATATTCAAAAGGCCGCTTTTGAATCGCCTCATAGGCCTCCACACCATCCGCCACGGCCTCCACTTCAAAACCCAGAGATACGAGCATTTCCTGCAAAATCTCCCGGACATCGTCTTCGTCGTCAGCCACCAAAACCCGCCCTTTAAACTTCGAGGGCTTCAATAATATTTCCGAAGCTTTCGACACCAGCACTTCTGAGGGATCGCACCAAGGAAGTGTAATCATGAAGCATGCACCCACCCCACTCACCGGAGGCTCCAACGAAATCGCCCCCCTCATCTCATGCACCAGTTTTCGCACAATCCCGAGCCCCATCCCTGTCCCTTTGCCTGGATCCTTGGTGGTGAAAAACATTTCGAAAACTTTATCCTGCAATTCGGGAGGGATTCCGCTCCCCTCATCGCAAATCTTCAGTACCAAGCACTTTCCTTCATTCTTGGTCGAAATTCGAATCACACCCCCCTCAACTCCGCGAGCATCCTTGATGGCATCCCGGGCATTTGAGAGCAGATTAACCAGAATTTGCTGGAGGTGATTCATATTCACCCTAACAAAGGGGCTTACAGCCCCTTGGGTGATCTCCACTCGCACATTATCTGAAGCAAACATGTCCTTGAGAAGTCCCATGGTTTCACGCATCGCCTCGTGAACATCTTGCGGAAGCAGCGTGAGCGAATCCTTGCGCGAAAACACACGAAGCCCGTTGACGATCTCAGCGATTCGGCGCGCCGAGCGCTCGACGCGCTGAAGCTTGTCTTTTTCTTTTTCCCCTTGAAAAGCGGGATCCCGCTGCATCAGATGAATGGCGCCAGTGATCACCGTAAGCGGATTGTTGATCTCGTGTCCCACGCCTGCGGCCAGCATCCCAATGGAGGCCAATCTCTCGGTATGATAAATCTGCTTTTGCAGTTCTTCTTTATCTTTTTGAGCCTGAACCTTCTGAGTGATATCCGTATTCACTTCCAAAAATGAGATCACCTCTCCCTTTGAATTTTTGATAGGCGTCGCAATGTTTTCAAATATTCGAATGGAGCCGTCTGGAAAAACAGCTTCCTTGACCAGCGTATGAGAGCCCCCATCTTTTTTGGCCAATTCGACAGGACAACCCTCGCAAACCTCGGCGCGCCCCTCAAAAACTTTATGGCATTTTTTCCCGACGCAGGTTCCAAACCCACCCGAAACAAGATGATTGTGGTAGAGGATATTGTATTCATGATCACGAATGGTGATCCCACTTTCGATGTGATCGAGAATGGAAGTGAGCTTGAGATTAGC
>CAIRTR010000148.1 GCA_903881565.1 Oligoflexia bacterium
CCACTACTGTCGGCTTGGGAGCCGACACCATCATTACAAAAAAATACCTGACATCATCAACAAAACCGCCATCACCGCCAAAATCAATAGAGACTTGCCGCAATGTTCTACAAAGAAAACATCGGGCATCCGGGGTATATTCCCTCGGGTTCCACGATTATGCGTAGGCACAATGCGCTGATGTTAGTCCGAAGGTTCTTGCTTTTTCAAGTGAAAATCAGGTTTTTTCTTTCTCACCCGAAAAACACTTGACGTGTGCCCCGTAATCAGCTACTCTGTTTAGGCAATTGCGCAGGGTACGGATTTCATTTTAATCCGCCCCGCATGGTTGAAGAGGTCGCTTTTTGGGTTCGGTACCCACGAATAACGTTGTCGGCGTCCCGCATAGGTCGATGTCCGGCTGGAGCAGCAAGAATGAAGCGTTTTCTATCGATAATCGTATTCGCCTTGGTCACCTTATTGGGCTTTCAGAGTGCGGCAGCACCGCAGCAAGGCAACGTCTTCACCCCGAACAAGCCCAATCGCCCCTTCCACAAGCAGGTGCACACCACCAAGATGATGAAGAGCAAGGCGCACCGTCAGGCCCTAGCCCGCCAGAAAAAACTGACCAAGCGGGCCAACGCCATGAGCAATTCCAAGGCGCAAAAAAAAGCCGAAAAGCGGATGAAGCGTGCCTCAAAGCGGGCCCTCAAAGCCCAGCCCAAAAAGAACACAGGCGGACGTTTTCTCAGCCCGGTTTCCTGGAAGAGCAGGCACTGATTTCTTGCCTTAGATCGTCGGGCCCACTAAGTTTTCCCACGGCTTCGCGTGCCGAAAACAACGGGGTCGGGTTGCTCTAAACCCTCTGTTTTTGCTATGCTTAATGGGTGGATGGTGTTCACGTTGCAGCGGCGCTCGAGGTTCTTTGGCGACACCCTCACAGAGACCCGGTTGCGGGTCGCCAGACAAATTGAATTCCTGTTTTCCTGCGGTGTTCGAGTGGGCCCTAAGCGGTGACCCTTTCATTTTGGAACGGGATCCCGATATTTGGTAGCCAACGGCAAGCCTCCTTGAGGGGAAGCCGAAAGGCTACCGTGAGGGAACCCCCTTATTGAGGAAAGGTTCCAAACCCTTTAACGCCTGACGGCACACGCGGGATTTTTGTTGAGAGCGACGCCCCAAAAGCCTCGCTCTCTTTTTTTCTGTGGGCCCCCCCCCCGCTCAAGCCGCCCCGCAGGTCTCCTTCACGCAGTCAATCGCAAGCCGCTCCCCGCTCAAACTCACACGCGCAACCCCGCCCTTTTCCAGACGACCGAAAAGGATTTCATCCGCCAGCGGCGTTTCGATTTCTTGCTGAATCAATCGACGGAGGGGGCGTGCCCCGAATTTTTCATCGTAGCCGTGCTCAGCCAGCCAGCGCCGAGCTTCAGAGGTCAACTCAAGCTTAATCTTGCGCTCGGCCAGTTGCATCTCGATCTGACAGACAAACTTGTCCACGATCTTCTCGATCATCTCAAGTGGCAGGGGATCGAAGACGATAATGTCGTCCAACCGGTTTCGGAATTCAGGACTGAAGGTCTTTTCAATCGCGTGAAGGCTCTTGTGATGCGCATCTTTGCTGCTCGCGCGGAATCCGATGGTGGCACTCGCCAGCTCGCGTGCTCCCGCATTGGAGGTCATGATGAGAATGACATTCCGGAAGTCCG
>CAIRTR010000149.1 GCA_903881565.1 Oligoflexia bacterium
CGGATGTGAATCAGTCGCAGGGCAATGTGGAGATCAAAGCGGAGGCTGACCTCCGAGGTGTTGAGATCGTCGAGCGTTTTGAAGACGCGGAAAATAAGGTGTTTTACGCACTCGCAGCGCTGGATAAGCTCAAGGCTCGAAATCTGGTCGCCCAAGATGCCACGCAGTTGAAAGCAACGCTCCAATCGAAACTTGAGCTTTTCAATAAAGAGGGGCGTCTCACAGATGCTAATGAAGTGTTAGCGCTTACCGATAAGTTTCAAAACATCAAAAAGGAGTATTCGGTATACGGGAGTCCCGAGCTGCTTGTGGATCCTATGAGCGCTGCGGAGATAGAATCCCTAAAGACCAAGATTCGCGAGAAAACCGCATCCCAGACTCTCTTTATTGATTATCAGGGAGAAGGAGTTCGCGAGCCCTTGGGAAACTGCCTCTCTGAAAAAGGGTTTCGAGTCTTAGAGACTCGTGATGGAAACCCCAAATACACCGTCAAGGCGACGCTCTCAGAATTTCAACAGAAAATATCGATTGAAGGATGGGTGAGCTATGAGTTCGCGCTCAAGGTAACCGTAAGCGGCGCGACCCTCTCCCCTTTTGCGGTAACAGGGTCTAAGGCCTCTCCGGGCCGTACCAAACAAGCTTGTTTCGACAAGGTAAAAGAGGAGATCATTGCTGAAGTCTGTAGCAAGCTCCTTAAGTCAATAAACGGAATCTAATTCCAGAAAGGTGTTTTACATGCGAAGTCATATCTATTTGCTACTTTCGGCAATCGCCCTGATGAATTTCATGGTCGGTTGCGCGTCTTCGACCGTGAAGGTTCATGTTGAGGAGCCTGATTTTAAGGTATTGGAGGCGGCTCCAGGTGGACGTGAAGCCTGGTTGGATAACCCTCAAACTTTTGCCGAAGACAAAGGCTATGACGTAAAAATGAACTATTTTTATGTCGGCGAAGCCAAGAGTGCGGACAAGCGGATGGCTTGTGAAAAATCCCACGCCAATGTCTTGGACGATATTGCCCGACAGATTGCGGTATTCACGGACACTTCGATTGCTCGCGCTTCCTCAGAATCTGCCCAAGCGGACTCTAACCAGACGACCGGAGCTTCTCAGGTGAGTGAAGAGACTCAGCGGATCTCGACTCAGTTGGCAAAAGCACAACTCAGCAACATCATGGAAAAGAAAATGTACTGGGAACGGCGCGATTATTCTCAAAACGGCGGAGCCAAGAACCTGTTCTATTGCTGGAAGCTTGTTTATGTAAGCAAGCAGGATGTGAATAACCTTGTATCTCGCGCCACAACTATGAAATTGAATGCTAATGCTGAGTTAAAAGCAAAAGTCGACCAGAAGTTGGGCGATATCGACAAGAAGTATGAAGAGTGGCAGAAAACCCACTAACAATTGCCCCTAAGAATTGACCTTAAGAATTGAAAGGAAACTAAAGTGAAAAAACAATTAGGATTAGTAAAATTTGGCGTTATGGCAATATTGGCTCTCGCATTCTTTGCAGGATGTGCAAGCTTCAAAGCTCAACGGGTGGATGATAAAGTGGCCGATGAAAAGGCTATGTCGGTCACCGATAAGTGGGTTAACGGCGATACGATTTTGGTGATTGATAGTACGATCAAGAAAATCTACGAACATGCCCGCTTCAAAAAATTCAAAGGCGCACGAAACGGAAAAGAGATCAAAGTTTTCGTTGGCGAAATTCAGAACAACACTTCTGAAGCTTATATGCCCGTGAAGGACGTTGAAGAAGCCTTGTTGGAAAAACTCTCCAACAGCGACACATTCGTGTTGATTGATGCGGCTCAACGCCAGGCTCTTTTAAAAGAGATCACTTTTCAAAACGACGGGATGGTCGATCCAAAGCAAGCCAAGATTATCGGCAAGCAATCGGGCGCCGATCTCATTATTTTTGGCTCCGTTAATATGAAGCCTGAAATGCGCGATGGAAAGACGATCAAGAACTACGCCGTTAACTTTCGTCTGACGAACGTGGAGTCGGCTGAAGAAGTCTGCCGCACTCGCGAAGTCGTCAACAAATACAGCGAACAATCCGGCAGCAGCTGGTAAGATCCGAATGACTCCCTGGAAGTGCCAGGAGCCTAAAGAGATGGAGTTTAAAATGGTAAAAAGCAGTTTTTCTCGGATAACATCTCTCACACTCTTGGCCCTTCTAGGGACCTTTAACTTCACCGGCTGCGGTCACACGCGCTCGGTGCGCTTGCAGGCGCGCGATGATCTCGAAAACGGGAAACTCATCGAAGCCGAACAGAAGCTCATCTCAAAAGATGTGGTTTCCGAAGCCAAGAGTCGATTCTTAACACTGGTTGAGCTTGGAACCGTTGCGCACACTGCGGGCGATTATGAGAAGTCGCAGCTCTTCTTCGAAAAAGCCCGCGAAATGGCCGCTAAGCTCTATACGACATCGGCCACAGAAAAGGCGGCAACTTTTATTTTCAATGATAATTCGCAAACCTATCCGGGCCTGGATTATGAAGTTTCGATGGTTCACTACTTTTTAGTCATGAACAATCTCATGATGTACCAAGAGGGCAAAGTGAAGGCCTGGGAAATGCCACTCATTCAAGAAGACGGAAAAACGATTTTTGACGCGCGTAAAGTCGTCGAGCGCTTGCTGGATAGGAAGCAAGCGAATGAGCTACTCTCTCGTGCCAGAGCAGACGTGTTGGCTTGGGATTCGATTCTCGAAGTGGTTCGGCAAAAGAACCGGGGCCAAGCGGCCTATAAAGACGATATCGGATCAAAAATGCTCGCGGCCTTCGTTCATCGGACCGTCGCAACTCCGAGCGACTTGGGCACTGCTCGTATTCTCTATCAGAATGCAGCGGATTTGATGATCAAGAGTTATGCGATGTTCCCCACCTTTAATAGCGCTTATGGAAAGTATGTCGCGCAATATGCTTCACTGCCTTCAATGAAGGAGAGTGAGCTCAAGGGAGGCGTGATTCAGCCTACCGCGAAGTACGATGCGCTTGAAAAATACATTCATTTCAGCTCGGAGCGAGTAGCCAAAAAAGAGGGCAATACGCTGGTCATTCTGGAGTCAGGGATGATCCCCGAGAAAAAGGAAAAAGTTTATAACGTGGGCTTGGGCTCCGTCATCAACGGAATTGAAGATCGCACGACTCGCGAAATTGTGACTTTTATCGGAGCCGAAGTCCTGATTAATTTTGCGCCAATGATCCTCGTAGCTGGGGTGATTGAAGAATCCATAGATCAAGAAGAGGATCGCAAAAACGGCGTTTCCGATCGAGACTCGCGAGATGGCTATAAAGCGATTAATCGAGGAATAGATAAAGCCGTCGGATTTAAGTTTAAGCTCCCCTATATTGCAAAGCTGCCCAACGACGTCGAGTACAAAGTCGTCCTGACGGCCATGGACGGAAAGAAGATTGAAGTGCCGACCGTAGTGGTCGATCCGGTAGGGGATTTTGCCTGGAACGAAGTGGACCAGAAGTCGAGTTCGGTGAATGTGAAGACGGGTGTTCGGGTGGGGCTTAAATATTTGATCCCTTTGATTTCGGCTTACAAGACCTACACAAATTTGAAAGCAAATGCAGGAGAATTTCTGGCTTCAACGGCTGCGACGGCCGTATGGATTGCGGGCAAGAAGGTGGTTGATGCGACCGAGTCTGCAGACATTCGGGCTTGGAACATGTTGCCACAGAATATTTGCATGATGGAAGCGCAGATTCCGGCTGGAAAGTATACCGTTGCGGCGGTGGGTAGTCGCGCGAGCGAGACGTGGAATATCGACCTCGGTCACTTTGAAGTCGATGGAACACGAAAGAACTTCCTCAAGAAACGCGTGTTTTACATGCCTAAAGCTTTGAGCGCCCAAAAGAATTAAATGACGCTCTAATTGAGCGGCAAGATCTGAAGCGGGCCTTTTTGCTGCTCGCGAATGGCTTCGACCATCATGCGGGCTGAAGCCATGACGGTGCTGTAGGGAATTTTGCGCTCAAGCGTTGCCCTGCGAATCGTAAAGCTATCGACAATGGCTTCTTCATCTGAAGTCGTGTTAATCACAAGCCCAAATCGCCCGGCATTGATCGCATCCACGCAATGAGGTGATCCCTCGTGGACCTTGTTGATTGGGGCCGCATCTAACCCGTAGCGATTGAAAAACTCTGCAGTACCAGAGGTTGCCCAAAGCTTAAAGCCCAGGTCCTTGAGCCCACGCGCAATTGGCAGCACTTCGGCTTTGTCTTCAGTGCGAACGGAGATGAAGATGTCGCCCTTGTCGGGAAGTTTCATTCCCGCTGCGGTTAACGCTTTGGCATAGGCTGCAGCAAAGGTGTGGCCTCGGCCCATGACTTCGCCTGTGGATTTCATTTCAGGCCCGAGAAGGACGTCAACGCCCGGAAATTTATGAAAAGGAAAAACGGGCGCCTTCACGTTGAAGGTTGTGAGATTACGGTCGAGATCGTCACGAATTCCTAAGTTGTGCAGGGATTTTCCTAGCATGACTTGGACTGCGATTTTGGCCAGAGGCTTGCCAACGGCTTTGCTGACAAAAGGAACCGTTCGGGAGGCGCGTGGGTTGACTTCGAGCAGGTAGATCTCCCGACCCAAGACTGCAAATTGGACATTCATCAAACCAATCACGCGCAAGAGCTTCGCAAGCTCCCGGGTAAAAGTTCGAATTCGGTCGGTGACGCTCACGGGGAGGGTCGCAACGGGCAAGGTGCAGGCGCTATCGCCGGAATGAATCCCCGCTTCTTCAATATGCTCCATGAGTCCCGCGATGAACGTCTCTTTGCCGTCACTGATCGCGTCGACATCCACTTCGATGGCGCCCTCTAAAAACCGATCAATGAGTACGGGGTGATTATCACTAATGCGAATGGCTTCATCGATAAAGCGCGTGAGCATGGCTTCGCTTTGAACGATGCGCATTCCGCGCCCGCCCAAAACATAAGAAGGACGCACCAAAACGGGATAGCCCAATTTGCGGGCGCACTCAAAAGCATCTTCGCGAGTGTGGGCGATCAAGGCTTCAGGTTGGCGAAGGCCTAAGGAGCGAAGGTCGCGCACGAGTGCTTCGCATTGCTCGCGGTCTTCAGCCATATCAATGCTGTCGGGTGAGGTACCTAAGATCTTGAGGCCGCCTCGCTCCAGTTCTTTTGCGATTTTTAGCGGAGTTTGCCCGCCAAATTGTACGATCACGCCCAAGGGTTTTTCAATGCGTGCAATGTTGAGGACATGCTCTGCAGTCACGGGCTCGAAATAAAGTTTATCCGAAATATCAAAATCCGTGCTCACGGTCTCAGGGTTGCAATTGACCATGATCGTTTCGACGCCACTGGCTTGAAGCGCCATCGCGGCGTGCACGCAGCAGGTGTCAAACTCAATGCCTTGTCCGATGCGGTTGGGTCCGCCTCCGAGCACCATGACTTTGGGTTTGTCACTGGCGACGGATTCGTTTTCGCCGATATAGGAACTGTAGAAGTACGGCGTGTGCGCCTCAAATTCAGCCGCGCACGTGTCGACGGAATTAAATCCGGCCACGACGCCCATTTTTTCGCGGTCATGGCGGATGGTGGTTTCGGGAAGCTTTAGCGTTTCGGCAATCGCGCGATCCGTCCAGCCAAAACTTTTCAATTTACGAAGCGCCTCGGGGGCAATCGGCCAGGGAGTCGAATGCAGCGTCGTTTCAAGCGCTAGCATTTCTTGAATGCGCTCTAAAAACCAAGGGTCGATGGAGGATCGCTGATGAATCTCGGCGCAACTCACGCCTTTTCGAATCGCGTCGCCGATGGCCCAGAGCCTTTGAGCGTGCGCTTTTTCGATGTGGTCCCAATGAATGTGTTTGGGATCCATGGAGCTTGTAGGTGCGAGCGGGCGAAACCAGGGAACGCCATTTTCAAGGCCCGCGAGCGCTTTTCCGAGGGATTCGTGAAAAGTGCGGCCGATGGCCATGACTTCTCCCACAGACTTCATCTGGGTCGAAAGGATGGGGGGAGTCGGGGTGAATTTCTCAAAATCAAAACGCGGAATTTTGGTCACCACGTAATCAATGCTAGGCTCAAAACTGCAAGGCGTCGTGCCTGTGATGTCGTTTGTGAGCTCATCCAGGGTGTAACCCACGGCAAGTTTCGCCGCGACTCGTGCAATCGGAAATCCCGTTGCTTTGGAGGCAAGCGCACTGGAGCGGGAAACCCGGGGATTCATTTCGATGACGATGATTCGGCCGTCTTTGGGATTAATCGCAAATTGAATGTTGGAGCCGCCCGTTTCCACGCCGATGGCGCGAATGATCTTGATCGCTTGGTTGCGAAGCTCTTGATACTCGCGATCCGTGAGCGTTTGTGCGGGCGCGATCGTAATGCTATCTCCGGTGTGCACGCCCATGGGGTC
>CAIRTR010000150.1 GCA_903881565.1 Oligoflexia bacterium
GATATTATTCTTTATGCGGCTTTTTGGATGCCAATGATTCTGAAGTGATAAGCGATACGGAGCCTACTAAAGACTACTTTGGTGAAAAGAAAAAAATTGGGATCAATGACCTTACGGTCGGTCCTGAGACGTTGAGTAGCTTTAGCGCCCTGACAAACTAACCTACTTGGGTTGACAGCTCACTTGGCTTGTCATGTTGAAATAAGTCATAGCTCCATCGCTGATGCTGGATCGCGTCATGAGGGCATTTAGGCCTGAATTGGTTCGTGTTACCCAATAATAGGTGTCGACCCAGGCATTGCTGTAGACCCCGCCCGGGTAGGTGGGGGAATACCCATATTCTAGGCCCACTCCTCCTCCGACTGGCAGGGCGCGCGGGGGGGAGATAGTGAACTTTTTGTAGAGCGGGGTTGCGGTGCCGCTCGAAGCGTTGGCGCCCGTATAAAAAGCTCCGTCGTATTGTTCATGCTCAATAATGTTGTTGTTTGCATCGAAGGTAATCGCAAATTCAAAACCATGTGCGGAGCTGACTCCAAAGGATACATTTTTCGCAGCGTTGAAAGCGGGGGATGAAAGAGGACCTGTGTAACAAATGAAGCTGAATTTTTTTGGGGCGGCATTTGCAGCGGCCGTCGCGGCGGCGACTTTTGCAGCCAATTCTTGGGCCGCTTTATTGGCGGTAGCTTTAGCTGCCAAGGCAATAGCGGCATCAGCCGCAGCAGTTCTGGCTGCCAACAAAGCCGCCGCATCGGCGGTACTGGCGGCGGTATTTGATGTAGCCGCCGCCGTGGTAGCAGCGGCTGCAGCAATTGCCGCATTCTTTGCAGCGAGTTCGGCTGCCGCCGCATCCTTAGTACCCGCGATCTTGGCGATCGATGCCCGAGCGGCCATTATATCCGCGTCGAGTTGAGCTTGGTCGGCTTTGAGTTGCGCTGCTTCTGCGCTAATCTTGGTAGCAAGTGTCGCCGCTGCTACGGCATCAAGTTTAGCAGCGGCTGCCTTATCTGCGTTAAGTTGAATTGTATCCGTATCGATTTTCGCCTGATCTGCCTTGATTATGGGTTCGAATTTCTCTTGAACAGCAATCTGGTCGTTCAAGTTTTGAGGGTCCGTCGGAGTGACAGTTTTTGGATTTTTGGTTCCTGACGCTTCGGTTTGGGGTGTCCCACCCCCAATCGAAAGACTCATCATCGGCGCGGAGCCCGACGTCGGGCTCGTACTGTCGGAAGACGTTGTTCCGCTCTGTGCACCTAGCGCATTCTTCTCTTTTACTTGTTCTTTGGTCTGGAGCCCCTTGCTGGTCCGCGCTTCTTCAACTTTTTTAACCTCTATTGTTCTGGATGTTGCAAAAGCGTGTTGGGACGGCAGCATGGTTGCGGCGAGTAAAAAAAGGACAAGCATAAGAACCCCCTGTGGCAAAAAACAACTAATAGTTGACCATATTAGTATACTATAGCCTATAGCCAATAGGCAAGACCGAGGGTCGTTTTCATAAAGGTCGCCGGAATTCTCCCTGTTTGCGAGGAGTTAGGGCGATCGGCGGTGAGGGTTCCAAAAGAATAGCTCTCGGAAAGGTCGATGACAAAGGGGCTGTTGGGTCCAAGTTGTAGCTGAATCCGAGCCTCGAAGTTGATGATCCGAGAAGTGAAGGCAATGGCATTCGTCGAATCGCTAAAGCTCCCCAGGACCAAGCCCGTCCTTAAGCTTTGCGAAAACAAGGGCAACGAATCTCGAAACAACCGTGCCGAAACTGCGATCCCGGGCTCATAGGTGAAAAAACTCCAGGGATCATCCACCGTTCTTGGGCGATTGAGTTCTGAATCCACATCCACCGCTCCGGCGTATTTTGGGGCGTTGCTAAGCTCCCCTGGATCCGGCTTCGTAAAAATAGCTCCGAAGGGCGTTTTGCCTTTCGAAAAACGCAGATCAAAAGAAGTGAATTGCATCTCATAACCCAAGGTCAAAGCTCCGCCCAAGAGCTTTCCCACTTGAGGACCTGTAAATCCGGAAAGTCTAAAGAACAAATGGCGATCGGTAGAAACCTGCGAAGGGGTCATCAACACTGCCGCGCGCACATAGGGAGGCAGGACCGCGTGGGCTTGAAGTGAGGTTAGAAAAAATAGGAAGAAAATAATCAGGGATTTCATCAGTAAAGATCTCCCGGAAGTTTATCCATGCCTACGAATTCAGCAAGCGCAAGCTTTGCGGTCAGATGAGCAAGGTAAAGATCTTTCAATTGAAATTCAGTTTGTACCACTTGGTTAATGGCATCTCGGCGTTCCAAACGCGTTACCGTTCCTTTGTTCATTTGGGAAATCAAGCCATCCAAGAGGGAGGCTGAATTCTCATAGCTTTCCTTAAGGTTTGTGATGTTTTTTTGCTGTTGATGAATCGCAGAAAGGCCTGATTTTAAGTCAATCTGGTCGGAAATAACTTTTTGGGTAAAATTAGTTTCCGCAATCGTTCGGTCAATCACGCGCTCTCGAATGGTCCGATTTTTGAAAAGACCATCAGGTCCAAAAATCGGGATCGACATCGAAATCGAGGCGCTGACCTCAACGCGCCCGTCTTTGTCTGTCGTGAGGGGCGTGTGGGTGGGTCCGTAGTAGCCCTGCGTGTAGGCGATATTGAAGCCGTTAAAGGAGACTGTGGGGAGGGGCATGCGATCTTTTTCGGCAAGTTCGAGCCCGATTTCTGACGAACGGATGGAGGTTTTAAGAGAGCGAAAATTAGGGGCCTGGGCGTAATACAGTTTGAGAAGCTGCTCGTCTTTGATGGTGATCGGAACAAATTGGAGTTCCGTGGTGAGGCGGTATTGTTTGTCCACACTGTCACCCAAAAGCTTATTTAGATTGGACATCTCGTTGTTTACTGACTTTTCCGCGTCGTTGACGAGATTTTTTGCATTAAGAAGATCGACGTTCGCCGAAGAAACGTCCCGTTCGGTCGAGCGTTTTCCCGCAAAGGAAACTCTAACAAGATTTGCAATGGCCTGAGAAATCTCAAGCGATCGTTTTGCAGACTCAAACTTCTCTTGCTCCATTTTAACTTTAAAGTAAGCCTTCTTCGTATTGTTGCGATTCACCCTGAAATTTTGGGCATAATCCAGCTGGTCTTGTTCCCATTGGATCCGGGCATTCTCAAAATTAAGCTGATCTCTAAAGGAGTTAAAAAGCGTGTAGCTTGCGAGCGAAATTCCAAAGCTTGAAGCGGGATAACCGTGATTGTAGGCAGCCTCGCCGGCGAGTTCCGCATTGGTATTTTTCAAATGGGTGAGCGTCTTCGCTGAAGTCGTTGAAGCGGTGAGATTCACGGTAGGCATGAACATCTGATCCCAGGCTCGATTATAGGCAATTTCTTTTTTTTCAAACTCGAGCTTGAGCTGCTGCAGTTGCGTCAGGGCGCGTTCGATGGCTTTTTCCAAGGGGAGGGGTTCGGGAGCTGGCGCAGGAGCAGCGAGTGACAAGGGCGTGGCAGGGCTCATCGTCAGGAGTGCCAGACCAAGAACGAGGATGGTCGCAAGAATTGTCTTGATCGGGGAGGTGTTTCTCATTTCTAATAGATCTCAGGGGAGATTGAATTTGCGTTCAATTCTGCGTCGAGCATTATTTAGCCGGTCCTTCGTTTTTATTAGTATTGCCGCGTTTTGGGCAATCTGTCAAAATTCTGTCGTCCTGGCGTGCGATAATTGTGATCAATGTTGTGGCGAGGTCAAGAAGAACGAAAATCTCAAGACTCAGACAGAAGACGTTTTGAAGAAGAACCAGGATTTTCTCGCAAAACTCGACAAAAGCGAAGCGTCAAAAAGAGTTAAAGTAAACTCAAATATTTTCGTTTCGCAGACCAATCTTGAAGCGCTGCGACAAGGCACCATGAATGCTCAAGAAGATTTAAAATCGAAAGGGTGTAAGGAATGCAATCCAGTGATAAAAAACTAGGCGGAAGAACTCAGCGTCGCCTACTTAATTTTCTGATTAATCCCGTTTACCAACTCAAGTATGTGTTTTGGATCAGCACCACGGGGTTGGCCCTTATCTTTGTGAATGCTGCCGTTTTCTATTTCTACGTTCGTGAGAACTACTCGATCCTCGTGGATCTGAGTCCCATGACTGCTGAGGCGAAGGCGCAATTGTACCAGGAACTCCATGAGATTCTATTAAAGCTCTCAGCAGGATCCTTGGTGTTTCTATTCTTGGTCGTAGTCTTTGGAGTCATTCTCTCTCATCGCACGGCCGGTCCCATGTTTCACTTCAAACGCATTTTCGCTTCGATTGAACAGGGCGATTTAAATGCACGCGTGCGCTTGAGGCCGAAAGATGATTTTCAGGACGTGGCTCAAAAATTTAACGCAATGATGGATTCGATTGTAAAACGCAGCAAGTAGGCTGGCGGGCCCCGCGGTTTTCCTAGAGTTCTGAAAACTTCGAAATAATTCGGCTAATCAGTCCGAATTTGAGGGCTTCTTCAACATCCATCCAATTATCGCGATCCGTGGCTTTAGCGACTTCTTCTAAAGGGCGACCCGTTTCTTTGGCGTACAGGGTGTTGATTTTGAGCTTGGTCTTCACGATGTCTTTTGCGTGAATCTCAAGATCCGAAGCCTGACCTTGAATGGTGCCAGAGACCAGCGGCTGGTGAATGAGAAACTTGCTGTTCGGGAAAGCCAGGCGGTTTTCCTTCTTCGAACACAAGGCAATGAGGGAGCCCATGCTGGCCGCAAGCCCAATCACGACGGTTTTGACTTCGGCATTGATGAAGCGAGCCGTATCGTAGATGGAGAACCCGGAGTTGATTTCACCGCCTGGACTGTTGATCAAAAGATAAATGGGCTTCTTGGAGTCCAAATTGTCTAAGGCAAGAAGAGCCTTGTTTACTTCTTTAGCCAGTTTTGAATTGACCTCGCCTGACATCATAATCATACGGCGGTCTAAAAGGGCTTGATCCATCGGGGTGAAGAAGTGGTTTTCCATAAAGATTAGAGTAACTTCCTGGGAGAAAAATGCCAGTGTAAATTTAGCGAAAAAACCATGACGCAGCCTAATCCTGCTCAACAATAAACTCAGGCGACACGTACCTTTTTAACTCAGCGCCGAACTGTTCTTTGAATTTGCAGACTCCTGCGTAGGGATGCGAAGGGTCGACGTTCTCAACATAGCCGTTAAGGTCGTAAGTGGTGCATCCAAGTCGAATGCATTCGCAGATCGCCTTCCAGTGAGCCGCTGAAGCAGGACTGAGAGAAGACGGCATCGCCTCGGGCTTGAAATCACATCCGAAGAGGTAGTGGGCATGCCCGCCAAAAACAGCAATAAGGAGAGACGCATAAGCCCCTTGCCACGGTCCAGTACTCCAACGAGCTTCGGAGAGCCAAAAGGAGAGGCTCTGCGGCTCCGCTGGAGTGTGCCTTTGAACTAATCCTTGGAACCAAGCGAGTTCCGGCACATAAAAATCACGATCTTTGCCAAAGGCGCGCATTTTTGGAACAAACTCTTTGAGTCGCTCTTGGGTTACGCCGGTGAAATCAATGTGGGGCTGCGCTTCAAGGGTTTTGCGAAGCGTGCGCTGTAACCTCGGCGTAAATCGCTTCTTCGTCTTAAGTTCTGAACTCAATTCAAGCACCAGTGTGGCCGCCTGGCTGGTGCCCGCGCAATCGACTGGGACGTTTGCAATTTTTTCTTCAAAACTTGCGACAATCCAGCGAGGTCGCATTCTCAGTTCATTGAATCGAGAGTGGAGTTTCGAGCAGGCAAGCGAAAACATTCCGATTTGGGGAGGGAGCTCTTCTTTCGAAGTCCAATCAAGCAGGGGGCCGTTGGTGCACTCAAAATTAACGAAATCATTCTCCCCCGGCGACGCAAAAAGGGCGCCTCCTACGTTTCGATCGGGATCAAAAACAATGAAACTGGCCCCGCCGCTTGAATCGATCGCGCGACACCACTCCGGCGTTTGAGCAATGGGAATATCCTCACCCAGGTCCGCCCGATGTTTAAGGACTCCTTGCCAGCTGGCAAGCTCAGAAGGGCTAAGACGCGCGAAGGGTTTTGCGATCCACACGGATCCTATTGTGGCTTAATTTGGGTCGCTAATGCAATTGCTTTAGCGCCTGAGCCAAGGCGCCCGGGCAGGCGGGTTGTTTCAGTTTCTTGAGCGCGGATTCGAGTGACATCTGAATCATATCATTGGACTCGTTCTTTGTCAGAGTCGCAAGTGCGGCAATACTTTCAGGCGGCAGGCTTTGGACTCGACCCAGAGCGACTGCGAGATTGGCGCGAATTAAAGGGTCTGAATGGGGGAAGATCTCAAGAAGAGTTTGTCCCACTTCGGCATCGAGTTTGTTTTGACCCGCAAGCGCTTGGGCTGCTTTTAGCTTGAGGTCGGGAGAAAGCGAGGGAGAACGAATAACTGTGGCAATGCCCTTTGTGATTTCGGACGCTATCGCAAGTCCGCCACGTTTTTGAGCCGAATTTAAGGCAGTCAGAGCAGAAGCAGCGACTTCAGAATTAGGCGAGGTAAGGGCCGATATTACAGCCTCTTTCACGCGGTGGGGGTCTAGTCCTGTTCCGATCGCCACCCGAAGAGCCCTTTCCCTTAATGCGGGTTTAGCGGTTTCACACTGTTTCAAAATCTCGTCGGTTACATTCGGCGATGTGGACTTAAGATTGATCAGAGTCTGAACGGCTGCCTCGGACACTTCCGGGGTCTTGTGTTTCAAGAATTGGAGAACCCGAGTTTGAAGCTTTAGATCATCCATCTTGCGATTCCCAACTGTCTGTATTGCGTTGGCGATGATGAGGGATGAGGTGCTCTTAAGGCCCAGCTCAACAATCCCTGTTGCGATCGCCGAATCCGACCCGAGACTTGGAAAACTTGAAAGAAGGTTCAGGATTTGGAGTTGACGTTCTACGGAGCCTGAGTTCCAAAGCTCAATGAGCTTAGGCTCGAGTTTGCTAGCGGCAGAAGGAGTAAGTGTTCTTAATCCATTAAGGGACTTCAGAACAGCTAGAATAAATTCCTCCTCACCCGCGCCTAATGTTTCCACTAAAGCGACCTCGAGTTTTGGAGTGACAAGTCGATTGCTAGTGAGTGCATCAATCGCCCCTTGTCTCACTGAGGCAATGGGGTCCGCCAATAAATGAGTGAGTGCTCTCTCGGAGAGGGAATCAAGGTCGTTCATATGCGAAAACGCCAATGCGGATGCCGTTCTGAGTCGTGGATCGAGGTGTTTTGAAAGTTGGATAATCGCCTTTCGTAATTTTGAATCATTGAGTGGGGATTCTCTTAAATATTCTAGCCCTTCAATTTGAGTTTCAACCGTCGAATCGTGAAGAACATGATCTATGAATTGGTTTTCAATTTCCGCCCGCGAGTAAAAAGCGCGGGCTGCTCGAAAAGTATTGATTCGGATGGTGGCATCCTTGTTAGAGAAATGTTGAAGTATCAGCCCTCTAATTCGGGGGGTATCAACGGGGTTAAATTGTGCGAGGTATTGAATCGCAGCCAGCATGTCTCTACTGACGCTTTCGTTCGGATCAAACAAGCCATCAATAAGAGAATTTTGAAATTCCCTCTTTCGATATTCCCCCGCCAAGCGAGCAGCGCCTTGACGAACATGAGGCTCAGGGTCGGCGAAACCCTCTTGAATCAGTGCATGCAGGTCAATCTTAAATCCGCTCGCTAGGACTTCTTGAAAATGGCCAAACTCCTCGAGTTCATCTGAAAATGCGAGTTTCTTCACGGCTTTTAGAAACTTTCGGTCTTCTGAAAAAGCTTTTGGCTCCCGCTTGAGTAACGCTATGACGAGTGCCTGGTCAAGGTTCTCACTGCCGAGTGCGTAAGTGGCTAGCCCCACCGTCAGTTCCCTGTTTTCGGGGGTGAGGCAATCTGGCGCCTTAAGTTGGCCCGTGGCGATCAAGTTGGGCGTCCTAAAAAAGAGTGCGTCGTCTGCGAGTAGACCTTTCGAAACGCCCAAATGAGATAGTGAAGCTCTTACGATTGCCCTGAATTCTCGGATGGGCAAATTTTCGATATTTTTAAAAACATCTACGAGTGCTTTGTAGTTTTCCTGATTCACTCCGATTGTCGTGGCGATCTTCTCCGCGAGAGTTTCGTTATCGAAGAAGGAGAAGTTTAGAGCCATGAAGAGAGCTTTGTCTCGTGAGATTTGTTTAGCGACAAATGGGGATGGCTCTTTGGTTTCGAGAGTGATTTTGAGGGGAGGGTTTTTCGGCTCAGCATGCTTGGGATGAAAAGTGACCGCGGTCTTGTTTTTGGACATGAGGTCATATTTGCCGGTTGAAGCCTGATCAAGAGTCTCTCGGGTCTTTGCGTTGAGATACGAGATCAGTACCTCGGGGGCCCCCTTTGTGTGGTGACGGAGGACATCTTGAATTTCTTTGAAGTTGATGTTTTCTCCGACTTTGCCCTCAACGGGAAGCAGGATTTCATCGGCTCCCAGCGCGGATTTTTGCGAATGGAGTGCGCTTAGAACCGCTTCAGTGTTTGCAGCCGAGAGGCGTTTGCCATTGATCGTATGAACGTAAAGCGCCCGTTTTACGCCCGATTCAACCAAGGTTGTCGAAACATATCCTTTTAGCGCTCCCTTTTCATCCCAAACATAAAAGACACGCTCCATAGGATCCCAGGGATAGCCGAAACTATATTTTGTTGAGCAATCGCTCCCGGCGCACCCGCGAAAAACGGCAATCTGAGGAGGCACTTCCCTGAGTAACAGCGAAGCGCTGGGTTTTTGAGCAGGGGGCGCCGCAGCGGCGGTTTTGAATTTCGCCTTCAACAAGGGTGTCTCATCAATAATACGTTGAGCCTGTTTCTTGAGGGTAGCCGGAATCGCATCGATTGATCCCCCCTCCGAAGTCAGAAGCCACAGGCTGAGAAGATCCCGAAGCTCTGCTTCAGATTGAATTCGAGATCGGAGCATTTTTAAGGCCTCTTCTTTGGAGAGGTGGCCTGCAGTGATTCCGAAGTTTGAGGCTCTGAATCCAGATGCGATGACATCTTCTGGCAACTCATGGGCCAGTGCTTGGAGTTGCTGCTCCAGCGGCATTTTGAAGATAGCGCCCCGTTGAGTGGGAGGGAGACTGTTGATGAGGCCTGTAAGAAACCCATTCATGGAACCGCTGGTTTCGAGTGATTTTAGTTCAGTCTGAAGTCGAGCATGAACCTCGGTATGAGGGGGGGCGCGGGGACCTTTTCCGGTCTCGGCCAAAAAGAATTTTCGGGTGCGTTCGATGAGCCCCTTTTTCCAAGACTCAGCTTGGGCTTTGTCCTCGGGTGTAGAGGGTGAGTGAATGATGTCTAAATCAGGGGAGTGTGACGATGGGTCTGAAATCACTATTTCAACGAGAGGAGGTCTGCTTTTCATCGCTGTCTGAAAATCAGGAAGCTTGTTTAGTTGCTCATAGAGCGTAGCTTGTGAGTCCAAGATTTCAAAAAAATCTCGATCATAACTCGCGGGCTCTTCAAAAAGTGTGGGGAGATGCTCCTCGAGATACTCGAGGTACGATACGCGTTCTTGATCACTTTGAAAGGTGGGGGGCTTGAAGTCGGCCGAAAATGCGAGGGCCGATCCTAGAAGGACCGCGCACCCGAACGCCCAAGCGAAAATGATACCGAAACGCGAAGAGATCATCTCAGGGTACTTTTCGGATTATACGGCCGAATTTGTTAGGGAATTCCACCTCGCCGGGGAGGTGTATCTGCGCCATCTTGGCGCTGGGGTTTTGATCCAGATCGCTTAATGATTTCGACTACTTACGATAAACCAAGAAAAGCTCGTCCCTGACTCGCCGTATCCGATGGAGCTTAAGCTTGAGACTTTCGGTTGGGCTAAACCCCTTACCGTCGACAAGCGTGGGTGCTTCGGTGCCCCCAAGAATCCTGGGAGTTAGGGTAAGGTGAAGCTCGTCAATGAGGTTGTCTTTGACGAAAAACCACATCACTTCTCCGCCGCCTTCGACGAGGAGGTTCTCGATGCCTCGATTGGAGAGTTCCTTTATGAGTTGCTTTGCATTCGAGACAGGAATGACTTCGCAGGTTTTTCGAAAAAGATGAAGTCGCGCCTTGGGCACCTCGCCGGTGACGAAAAGTACCCGACGAACATCTAGGTCCCTGAAAAAATCCCAGGTTGGCGAAATCCCCTCGAGGCTCCGACTCAAAATCACGTTGATCGGCTGCTCTTTCGCGGAACTCACGCGACAGGTCTTTTTGTAGGCACGTAGTGTGGAAGCACCAAAGACAATCGCGTCACTTCTTTTGCGAAGCACCTGCATTTGTTTTCGGTCAGCGAGCGTGCCTAACGGAAAATGCACCCGGCTTGCGGTTGCGATTTTCCCATCCAAGCTTGTGGCGAGGTTTGAAAAAACGAACATTATTTTGCACCTTTAAAGTTTTGAGCGATGAAAAAGATCTCTTTGCTCTCTTGCCTTGTACTTTTGGGTCTTAAGACCTCAACCTTTTCAAACTGCGCTCGCACAAGCGTTCTAAAGGCTTCGAACTCGCCGCTATGAAAAAGCTTGCAGACAAAACTCCCACCAGGCTTTAGATACTTAACTGCAACCGTTAGAGCCATTTCACAAAGCTCCACAGAGCGGGATTGATCGGTGATTCGAATGCCCGTTGTTTTTGGAGCCATATCCGAAAGCACGCTATCAAAAGGCGGCGGAATTCCTTCTCGCTCCAGAATTTGAGGAAGATCATCGCGCAGCATATCGGCCTGAACAAAAACTGCATTCTGAAGCGTGATCTTGATGACTTGGAGATCGATTCCAAGAACGCGGCCTTTTAGGCCCACGACTTTTGAGGCGTACTGCGACCATGATCCAGGTGCTGCGCCTAAGTCGAGAATCTTGTTTCCCGGTTTGAGTAGGCGAAAGCGTTGGTCGATCTCTTGTAATTTATAGATCGAGCGGGCTGCGAAATTTTCAGCTTTTGCTTTTTTAAAATAAAAATCTTTTTGATTATACGCCATAAACTTCCTGGTAATTGAGAACGGGTTCGACACAACAATCTGCAGAATCAAAGAGCGGAGCCCAATGCGACCAATTCTGGCTTTCAAAGCGGGCCTGAATTTTCGCTACGGTCTGCAGGCCCTTTTCTCCCGTGGCGTAGCCCTCCTCCAGGACTTCCGGCAGTTGCAGGATCGAACAGACTTTTTCCCAGAATTTATGCTCAATCGCACCCACTGAGATCCTGCGCCCGTCTTTGGCCTGGTAAAGGCGATAACACGGAAAGCGCCCCGAAAAAAGCGTACCTTCGGGGCCGGGAGAGACTCCCGACATGCGAAACTCTTCAATGAGCCCCCCTTGAATGTCTTTGAGGGTTTCGGACATGCTCACTACACTTCGCGTTCCGCGAGCCGCGCCACGCGCGACCCCGGCAATTGCTGAAGAGAGAGAGAGTGCTGCTTGGTAGGCTGCGAAAAGATCGGCAAGCGGTAGGGACGGCATTTCGTTAAAAAGTGAAACACAGCCTGTGACCGCCGAGAAGTTAAGATCATGTCCTGCGCGATCGCGCCAAGGGCCGTCTTCGGGATATCCGACAATGCTTGCGATGCAAAGTTTGGGGTTAATGGCGTGGAGTGAGGCTTCATCAAAGCCCAATTTCTTCTTGGCCTGTGGGCGAAATCCCTCGATGAGGCCGTCGGCTTTTTGAACGAGGCGCGCGAACTCTGCACGACCATCAGCGGTCAGGGTGTCAATCAAAACGAGCTCCTTGCACGAATTCAAATCTTTGTAGAACGGCACCATTTTTCGGGCTGGGTCAGGCCGATTTGGATTTTCAATCTTCAAAACCCTGGCGCCTTGTTTTGCCAGGAGTTTGCCGACAAATGGGCCGGGCAGAAGGATGGAACAGTCGAGAATGAGTGCGCCCTTTAACAGCATAAAACCTCAGACAAACTTAGAGAAAATTTTTCGAGTTTCTTCAAATACAAATGCAGCAAGTGCGGAGGAGTCTCCCGTTGAAATTCCTAAGAACTCGACCCCGACCTTAATGCGGTGCTTGGAGGTTGGCGCGGGTTTGTATTCCTGTGTATAAGAGACCCGCGCGTCGACTAAAATATTTTTCCCGCGAATCCCAAAAGAGATGTTTCTTACCGTAACGCCCTTCTTAAAGGGTGTCTCATCTGAATAGGGGACGAGAAACGAGAGACCGCTGGCGCTCAGATCAAAGAGTTTGGTTTCGATTTTCCTTGCGTGGTCTTCTGGATGTTCCATTTCCATCGAAAAGGTTCGCCCGGCCGCAAGAAAACGCAAGTCTTGGCGGCGTTGGACTTTATAGATTTTCTCTGGGTACGCGAAAGCCAGGCCTTCGCCTTCGATTCCCTGATAGTCGGTTGAAAAAAGAATCATGGCGCTTGAAAGCAACAGACTAAAGTAGCAGCGCTTGGCACCTAGTTTTGTCAGATCTTTTTCAAACTTCTTGAGATCGAAGTTTGGTGGCGTGGGAGTGAGGATTCGTTTTTTATCTTTGTCTACTTTTGCAAGATGCGTTTGCGCGGCGCTCTCCTGGCCCTTAAGCCAAATTTGGACGGGCGCAGACGATTTTATCGCTTCTTTGAGAGTGCGTTCGGAGTCGGAGGCTTTTTCAATCAGTTCAAACTTGTTTTGTGGCCCGCCGTCTCCCGTTAAGGAAGAAGGTGTCTTAGACAATCGTTACCTTTCTGAGAAGGTCCATGTCTTGGAGCGCTTTCCCAGAGCCACGAACAACGCAGGTAAGAGGATCTTCGGCAAGTGCAACCGGCAGACCCGTTTTTTCCTTAATCAAGATATCAAGATTAGCTAAAAGGGCGCCGCCCCCAGCAAGGATAATTCCGTTATCCACAATATCGGCCGCAAGCTCAGGAGGAGTCCGTTCCAATGCAGTCTTGATCGTGTCGACGACCGCAGAAACAGGTTCGGCAAGCGCATCACGAATTTCTTCAGAATTCACTTCAATCGTCTTGGGCGCACCGCTGATAAGGTCGCGTCCTTTAACTTCGTAAGTTTTTTCTTCTTCGAAAGGATAGGCGCAGCCAATGGAGAGTTTGATTTGTTCCGCTGTCCGTTCACCGATGAGCAGAGAGTATTTGCGCTTGATATAGCCCACAATCGCGTCATCAAACTTGTCGCCTGCTACTCGTACGGATTTCGAATAGACAATCCCGCCGAGAGAAATCACGGCCACTTCAGTGGTTCCGCCGCCGATATCCACAATCATGTTTCCGCTAGGTTCGCGAATGGGCAAACCAGCGCCCAAGGCGGCAGCCATAGGTTCTTCGATCAGATAAACTTCACGAGCGCCCGCAGATTGAGCGGACTCTTTGACCGCGCGCTTTTCGACTTGGGTGATGCCAAAAGGGATACAAATGATGATTCGGGGACGAATGAACGTGCGACGCTCACTGGATTTTTGAATGAAGTATTTGAGCATCGATTGCGTTACTTCAAAGTCAGCGATCACGCCATCTTTCAAGGGGCGAATAGCTTGAATCGATCCGGGCGTTCTTCCGAGCATGTCTTTGGCTTCTTTGCCGACAGCGAGGACTCGCGTTTGGCCGCGAGCGTTTCGATGAATGGCTACCACTGAAGGTTCATTGATAATGATGCCTCGGTCACGAGCGTAAACTAGAGTGTTAGCGGTTCCGAGATCGATAGCTAAATCATTGGAGAAGAAGTCGAGGAATTTTTTCAACATTGTCGTCTCATTACTGGGGTTTAATTGCTTAGAATGCTTAGTGATAGCTTACATACCTAAACGAATTGAAACAAGAGCTAACGGGAGGGCTGGTGCTAGATTGCCCACCGTGTTATAGGTGGGCTATGCGCTCCCGAAGAAAATCCATGTCCGTCTCGTTTGTATTGGCAGTAGTCGCTGGATTAGGATTTCTGGGGCTCTTTTCGCTCAGGCAGGTCCTGAGGCGGGAGTTTCCCGATGTGGCACGGATAAAAACACAGTATCCGGTGGTGAGCTATCGGGGCCCGGGTGTGCCCCCTTTGGTGACCCTTCAACGAACAAGACCCTCCTCGTGGATTGCCCTGAACGAGGTTTCTAGAGCGGCTGTTGGAGCCGTTTTGGTGAGTGAGGATTGGGCTTTTTATCAGCACCGCGGCTACGATCCCAATCAAATCAAAGAAGCGCTGAAGAAGGACCTTGAAGAGGGCGGGTACGCCCGGGGAGCGAGTACGATCACCCAGCAGGTGGTTAAGAATATCTTCTTAGGACCTGACAAAACGATTTGGCGAAAGCTCAAGGAGCTTTATCTGGCGGTCAGCTTGGAAGAAGCGCTCAAGAAGAACCGGATTTTGGAGCTCTATCTGAACATCGCGGAATGGGGGCCTGGCGTTTTCGGGATCGGGGGGGCGAGTCAGTTGTATTTCAAGAAGGCTCCGCTTGAATTGACCGCAAAAGAGGGCGCTTTTCTCGCGATGTTGCTGCCCAGTCCGATCAGATACGGGCAGTCTTATCGTGCCAAGAAGTTGACGGATTATGCGGCCTCAACGATCGAGGCCATTCTTTCAAAAATGGTTCAGGCAAATTATCTCACCGAAGAAGAGCAGGCGAGAGAGGTTGCGCGACGTTTGTCATTTGAAGAAACTTCTCTTGACCCTGGACTGCGAATCCCACAAAATCAGGAGTGATGAAACTCTTGCATGGCTCCAAGGTTGGAGCTTTTTTTATTTTAGTGGTCGTGTCATTCACCCTCATGTTGGCTGCTGGAAAGCTTAAATCAAAATGGGACGGTTTCGCAACGGTGCAACCCAAGCCTACGGGCTCGGTATTGACCAAGGACAATATCTCGCAAGCCATAGGAGAGTCTGCCACTTTCTATCGTTTTCCGAAGCAAATAGACTTACCTCAGGAGCTGCATCAGGCTCTGAGTAAACTCAAGGGCGCTCCCGTTACCGCTCAGATTCAATATTCATTTGATACAAAACTTCAGGAGTCGCTTGAGGGGCTTTTGCGGACTTATTCGCCGGATTATGGTGCTTTGGTTGTATTGGATGCAACGACAGGTCGTGTTCTTTCGATGGTGAGTTCAACCCAACACAAGGAGTATCAGGGTAACTTAGCGCTTCAAGCTACGTTTCCCTCTGCCTCAGTATTTAAGGTAGTCACCGCTGCGGCGGCCATTGAGCGCCAGAAGTTTTCGGCCGAAACTATGATTCCGTTTAATGGAAGAAACCATACCCTTTATCGGGGCAATATCTTGAAGACGCCGATTACCCGCTGGACGCACTACACGAGTCTCAAAACGGCCTTTGCAAAATCAATCAATACGGTCTTTGGAAAAATTGGCGCCTACGATGTGGGGCACCAGGAGCTCCAGGTGTATGCCGATCGGTTTGGTTTCAATCACCCTATTTCCGCCGATTTTCCGGTGGGGACGGGGCGTGCGGTGATTCCCCAGGACGCTTGGGGGATGGCCGAGTCCGCTTCAGGATACACGCGCGCAAATACGATGAGTCCTCTTCAAGGAGCCTTGATGGCCGCCGCGATTGTGAACGAGGGCGTGATGATGGAGCCCTATCTCGTTCAATCGGTCAGCACGGCTGAGGGCGAGTCTCTTTATGTGGCTGAGCCCGAGGTGGCGCGCACGAGTGTCGATATGAAAACAGCATCGGAGCTGAAAGAGTTAATGCGGGAAACGATTTCGCAAGGAACGTCTAGAAAGTCATTTCGCAAATTCTTTAGAGGTGAGTACACCCTTTTAGATGTGGGCGGAAAAACAGGTTCCTTGACCGGAGATCAGCCCAAGGGAAAGTATGATTGGTTTGTGGGTTTTGCCGAAGGTGGCACCCATCGGATCGCTATAGCGGCCTTGACCATTCATGGAAAACTCTGGAAGGTAAAGTCCTCTCTCTTAGCGCGCAAAGCGATAGAGAGCTATTTTCATGGTAAATTAACGGGCAAACAGGTCGCGGAACGGTAGGCCTAGCAGGCCTTCCCGGTGCGCTCAGGATGCTTTTCTGTGGCTTTTTCGCATTTGTGGCAGAGGTTAACCTGCATTTGATTCCAATTAAACCATTTGCCATCTTTTTTAGGGAAAACGAGACGGCACTGATAGCAACGAATTTGATTCTTGCCTAAGGTGCTTTGAGTCGGGGTGGAAGCGGTGGGGAATTGTGACATCCATTATCTCGTTTCTGTGGTTAGTATCCCTATATAACATAATAACAAAAAATAAGGCAGAGCTACAAAGTAGCCCTGCCTTATTAAAATCTTATTTTAAAGCAACAAGCTTAGTAACGACCGCGTCCACCGCCGCCGCCGAAGCCGCCGCGTCCGCCGCCGCCGCCTTCACGAGGGACCATTGGTTTTGCTTCGTTCACGGTCATTGCACGGCCGTCATAATCAGCGCCGTTGAACTTGGTGATGACATCAGCAGCTTCAGCGTCTGTAGACATTTCTACGAACCCGAAACCTTTGCTGCGACCGCTATCGCGATCCATGATGATTTTGGCAGAAGTAACCGTTCCACATTGAGCGAATGTGTCACTCAAGATTTGATCGGTTGCAGAATATGGCAGGTTGCCAACGTATAGTTTTTTTCCCATGATACCTCCTAAAGGCTAGGGCGCCGCTCAAGAGGACATGGGCACTATGCCCGCAGACTCGAAAGAAGCAGAATTGAACGAACTACAATTGCTGGTTTAGCATCAATCGTTCCAGTTAGATATGTCTAACTTCACGCGGAGCGGCTGAACTCGTGACTCTCAGCTTCGTAAGTTGGCCAAGCCGCTGCTTTCGTTGTTGTATTTCTTCTTCTATCTTCGTTTAATAATCCTGGAGTGGGTGATCAGTGGCGAGCGCTGATCGTGCAAGAAAAGCTGGTTAAATGCGATTCAAACGGTAAAATGCCATAAAGGGGAATCACATTCATGGGTCTTGGAATCACTCTCATTGTCATTGCGCTATTAACCATCGTGGGTCTCGGAGGTGCTGCGCAGAAAAATATTGTGACCTTTCGAAGTAAAAAGAACCGCGATCGCGCGGCGCATTCTCTGGGCTCTTTCGGCTATAAGCAGGAGCTTTTGAGGGACATGGGGGGCTTTTCGAACTTCGCCGTTTCCTTTTCGGTGATTTCTATTTTAACCGGAGCCGTCACCTTGTATGGATTTGGATTTAACCAAGGGGGGCCGGCAGTCATGGGGCTTGGCTGGCCGCTCGTCACGATTTTCGTTTTGCTTGTCGCCTCAGGAATGGCGGAGCTCGCATCAGCGATTCCGACCTCAGGGGCTGTTTATCATTGGGCGTCAATCCTGGGTGGATCGGGATGGGGCTGGTTTACGGGCTGGATGAACCTTTTGGGCCAGGTCACGATTCTTGCGGCCATCGATTTTGGTTGTGCGGGTTTTGCGGGCTCGCTTCTTTTTGATCATCCGACGCAATCACAGCTCGTAGGTCTTTATGGAGTGATCCTATTGAGCCACGCGATCTTCAATCACATTGGAATTCGTTGGACAGCTAAACTCAACGATCTCTCAGCCGTCTACCATCTCGCGGGGGTGTTTGCGCTGCTCGTGGTGCTGGCCTATTTGGTTCCCTCGCGTCCGGTTTCCTATCTGTTTGATACAAGTTTTTCGACGGCGATGAGCGCGACAAATCCCTATTGGTTTGTATTTTTGATTGGGCTTTTGCAAGCGCAGTGGACGTTTACGGGTTACGATGCTTCGGCGCATACGAGTGAGGAAACACTTGATGCCGAGGTTCGCGCGCCCTGGGGGATTTTTACATCAGTTGCGGTGTCGAGTGTGTTTGGGTTTTTGATGCTTGCGCTGGTCACTCTCTCGATTAAGGATCCGGTGGCGGTTGCAGCGGCAAAAGACAGCGCGTTTCGAGTGGCACTTGAGCAAGCCGCGGGAGGTGCTTTGGGCCGTGCGCTCGTGTGGATGGTGACTTTGGCGATGTGGTTTTGCGGGTTGGCCGCCGTGACTGCGAGTTCACGAATGTTGTACGCGTTTGCCCGTGATCGCGGAGTGCCGTTTTCGAATCAATGGGCGCAAGTGAGTCCTCGGTTTCAAACTCCCGCGCGCGCGATCTGGGTGGTGAGCGCACTTGCCTTTATGGCGGCGCTTGCGGAAAACGTTTATGCGGTCGTGACTTCGCTGAGTGTGATTGGGCTTTATGCTTCTTACGGAATGCCTTTGTTTTTGCGCGTGGTCGCGCAGCTTCGGGGTAAGTGGGGGATGAAGCATCACGGGCCTTGGAACTTAGGGCGCTGGAGTCTGGCCGTTAACATTGTGGCCGTGCTTTGGGTGGCTTTTATCACGGTACTGTTTGTGATCGCGCCAAGTGACATCACGATCGTGAATGGTTTTGTTCTGACCTATGCCACGGGCAAGATTTTTGCGGCGGTTTGCGGGGCGCTTGGGGTTTGGTACTTTGTGAGTGTGCGGAAGTGGTTTAAGGGGCCGCTGGGAAGTTGAGTTCGGGGGGCCTGAGGTGAGTAACTTCCGAAAAGGTGAAGAAACCGACCTCAGGGTACGGCCCTTGGGGACATAACTTCATGATTTCGGAAGTTAAAGTGGCTAGGCACGTCGCCATTCTTTGTGTTGCGCTGCGTCAACAGGTGTGTTACTGCTAGAGACCTAACCTGCGGAGGTCCTTTGAAGCTATTTTCACCCATCGCAGCCCTAATCACCATCGCTCTCTCGGGCCTCGGCCTCCTCGACCAAGCCCGCGCGCTAGAAGCGCCGGCGCCGCGCGCGTTTCAGCAAACCATCGTCCTGTTAACCTCCCTTGATTTCCAAAATCTAAAAAACGTGAATTCAAATGCTTACGAATATTATAAAGACGATCACGTCGAGCAGGACCTAGAGGCCGATTTTCGGGCTTCGTTTCCTCCTCATGCCTATCGGCTCATTGCCCGGCACAAAGCCACTCGGTTGGATCTCGCGCAAGCGGTTTCGCATCCGGGCGTTGTCGCGGTGATTTGGGTTTCGCATGCCTCTGGTCGAATTGCACAAACTCAAAGTGTAGGACTGCAGGCGGCCGCGCAACTCGTCGATTATCAGGGTTTTGATGTCACCGATGTTTTGAAGACGGCGCATCCCAATCTTCGGGTCGTGGGCCTTGTTGCCTGCAACGGAGATCAAATTGTCTCGCGTCTTTATCAAGACGAGCGCTTCAAAAGCGCACACCCTTCGCTCGAGTTTATCAATTCGAATTCAAAAATAGAGGTGAATCTGGGCTTTTCTCACAACCTGATTAAAGTAGCTAAAGCCATTCAGAAGCCTGTCTCGCGCAAAGGGGGCGCGGGTCTATGCCCCATTCGAAAAGGTTTTCCGGTGATGGTGTCTCGCACGCAACCCAAGCTTACAAAAGAAACTGTGGTGCCGGGGGCTACCCTCAGAACTCGCAATGAATCGATTCTCACTCTCGGCTCAAATGAAGAGCCCAAATACTTTGGCGCAACCCCAGTGATTGCTTACATTCCTGCTGACACCTGTACCGATGCAAACTGCCCTGCGATTCGAAAAGAAGATCTAAAACTCGTACTCGGCAGTGGCGGAAACCCGATCATGAATCCAACACGGATTTCACTGGGGACCCTAAAGATAGTGCCAGCCTGGCCAGACGCTACGGGCGAATGGAAAGTTTTTGCGACTAAAACAGGGGTTCCGTTTGGGGTGACTGACAATGTTTACCGATATGAAGGCGCTCTTCCAACAGCAGATAATGCTGTGGAATTCCGCCCCTTTGCTTGCGCCGAGCAGTTACCCGCCCCTGATATGGGGTATTGAGGCGTCGGTTTTCGATCAGTAAAGTGGATAGCCAAACATTACTCTGATACAATATCCTTCGATGATGACCGTGCGAGCACTACCACGCAATTTGGCAGCTTTCGGTTTACTCGCTGTGTGTCTGTGGAGTTCGTCGACGCTTGCAGACCCTCGCCCCGTCACAAATTCTTGCGAAGAGAAATACCTTGAGAATTTTTTGAACGATCCCCTTCGAAAAACCGTTCCCAAAGGCAAGCGCGTTCACCTGATCATCAGCGTTCATGATGATCTGAAGGATCCGTTCCCACCCGAAGGCAACGAGCAGGAAATGGCTGATTTTTGGCGAAAAAGACATCCTACTGAGACTTTCCGACTGATTCGTGTGCAAAACTTTGCGGATCTAAAGCCGATCATTGCGCGAGGCGATTTGCTAAAGTCAGGAGAGTATATTTCGTCGCTTGATTTTCTTGGACACGGGACGGTTGATGATACGGGTTTTCCGATACTAGGCGACTACGGTGGAACTTTCGAAAATGTGCTCAATACCTTTTCGCCATTCATGGGGCGGTATTTTCCGGGCGCGGAGATTCGATTCAATTCCTGTAAATTGCTTTCAAAAGATAAAGGAAACCTCCCTGGCCTTGTGAATGCCTTAGGCGCTAGTGGATCCTCGGTTCGCGTTTACGCCAATGAGACCTACGGTGTTGGCGAAGTTCAACACGCCTATGAGCGAACCGTGTGGGATGCCCCCAATCTAAAGGTGGCGTGCAAATTGGCTTGGGTTCAATTGGCCGCAAGTAATATTGTTAGCTACGTTCCGGCGCAAGTCATGAAACATTTCGTCAATAATAAGGGATACGAGTATCTGAGATACGTTGGTGACGCTGTGGGTAAAAGCGGTGGCTGCATTCAAAAAGCGAGTTATTTTGACCAAGGATTTGAGGACTACTAGGGCCTGAGCTTGGATTTTCTTGGCAATTCCGACGCGTTGAGCTACACACAAGGCTCCCATGCAACTCTCCACGCGACTCTTCAATACGTCGTTTACGTTCCGATCCGTCAAAGAAGTTTTGGCGAAATCTAATGAACCTCGTAGTGGCGACGTTCAAGCAGGTGTTGCTGCCGCTGACATGCGCGAGCGCGTAGCCGCTAAAGTTGTCTTAAGTGAAATGCCAATCGGCGATCTTCGACGTTATCCATCGGTGCCTTATGAAGAGTGCGAATTGAGCAGGCTCTTCGAAGAATCTCTTGATGAGCGCGCGTATCAAAAGGTCGCGGGCATGACGGTAGGCGAGTTTCGCGAGTGGATTTTAAGTGACAAGACCACGGGCGAGCAAATTTTAGAAATTTCTCCAGGCCTCACTCCCGAGATGGTCGCAGCCGTCGCCAAGCTCATGTCCAATATGGATTTGGTCGTAGGCGCGCGCAAGATTCGCGTGATCGTGAAGTGTAATTCGACTTTAGGCTTACCCGGACGAATCTCTTCGCGGCTTCAACCCAATCATCCCCGTGATGAGGTGGCCGGCGTGATGGCCGCCGTGCGCGATGGACTCTCGTATGGCAACGGAGATGCCGTGATCGGCGTGAATCCTTCGACGGAGACGCTTTCGAATACGGTCAATATTTTGAAACACGTCAAAGATTTTATGCGTCGTTATCGCGTGCCCACGCAGAATTGTGTTTTGGCTCATATTCGCACGCAAATGGACGCACTTAAGCAGGGCGCACCGATTGACTTATTGTTTCAAAGTTTAGCGGGAAGTGAAAAAGCCAATCGCAACTTCGGAATCTCCATTAGCCTCATCGACGAAGCTTACGATATGGGCAAGCGTGAGGGAACTGCGCAGGGTCCCAACTTCATGTATTTTGAAACGGGTCAGGGCACGGCTTTGTCAGCTGATGCGCATTACGATACGGATCAAGTGACGATGGAAGCGCGCACATATGGATTTGCGCGGCGATATAAACCGTTTCTCGTTAATAGCGTGGTGGGCTTCATTGGTCCGGAGTACTTGTATGACGGCAAGCAAATCGCGCGCGCGGGTCTGGAAGATCATTTCATGGGCAAGCTCTCCGGAATCTCCATGGGCTGTGATGCTTGTTACACGAATCACGCGGTCTCAGATCAAAACGACCAGGAGAATCTAGAACTACTGCTTGCGATGGCGGGCGTGAATTATCTCATGGGGATTCCCATGGGCGATGACGTGATGTTGAATTATCAGACGACGTCGTTTCACAATAATGCGTCTTTGCGTGCGCTCTTAGGCTTTAAGCCTACGCCTGAGTTTGAAGAGTGGCTGATGCGCATGGGGCTTTGGCGAAACGGGAAACTCACGGAGCGCGCCGGCGATGCTTCGATTTTCGATGCGCAGGGGCTCATATGAGTATTTTTGACAGCGAAGATCAAAAACCCTATTCGCGCAAGTATACGAAGTCGGCCAAGGCGCCACTTCCGAGGTGGCTAGGGTCTGCTCATGATCCCCATGCCTTGGACCGTTACGTGTCGGCGACGCCCTCTCGAATCGCGATGGGACGCGTGGGAACTCGTTATCTGACGAGTGTGTATTTGAATATGCGCGCCGATCACGCAATCGCGAAAGACGCGGTTTATAGTGAGATTGCCGCGGATTTTCCGAAGCAGTTGGGGTGTGTGGATTTGCGCTCTTGTTCTGAAAGTCGTGAAGATTATCTCTTGTACCCAAATAAGGGACGTCGTTTGCACGCGGACTCTGTCGCGGTTCTTGAGCGCGAAGGGACACGTGGTTGTGACGTCCAGGTGATTGTGGGTGATGGGTTGTCGGCCTGGGCAGCGGAGCGTAACGTGCCAGCGCTTTTGCCGGAACTTCAGGGATTGTTGGAGGCTGCGGGGTTTCGAGTTGGAAAGCCCGTGTTTGTGCGCTTAGCCCGTGTCGGTGTGCAAGATCATGTGGGAGTGGTTCTAGGCGCGAAGGCGACCGTGATTTTTGTGGGCGAGCGCCCCGGGCTTGGAACGGGGGATTCATTATCCGTTTACATCGCGTATGGGCCGAAGCTTGATCAGGATAATGCCGAGAAGAATTGTATTTCGAATGTGCGCCCTATGGGAATTCAAACTCATGAAGCTGCTCAGCACACGGTCGAGATTTTGGAAAAAGCGTTTGCGTCTGGTCGGGGGGGGCTCGGATGAAATCTCTGAAGCTTGTTCCTCTTAGGCCAAAGATTTTGTCGTGCCGGATGATTCCGCAGGTGGATGCGGCATTGGCGAAGGGACTGGGGTGCGATGTGAAGCGCCATACATCCATCGGGATTGTGACCTGCGATCAGGATGATTCACTTTACGCGGCTTTGGATCACGCAACTAAGTTTGCGAGTGTCGATGTCGTTTACGCAAAGTCTTTTTATGCGGGCTCCTCGCATGCCTCAGGGCCGTTGTCGGGTGAGATCATGGGCGTGATTGCGGGATCGGATCCTGATGAAGTTGCAGAGGGAATTTGGGCGATTCGTGAAGCTTTAAAAGAAGAGATTTGTTTTTACACATTGGATGAACCTGGGAAGCCTGCGTTTTTCCCTCATGTGATTTCGAGTCTGGGGCGCTATTTGTCTGCACAAGCGGGACTTGAAGTGGGACAAGCGATGGCTTATTTGATCGCGCCTCCTGCCGAATCGGTCGTGGCCTTGGATCATGCGCTGAAGTCGGCTCGTGTGCGGATGGTGAAGTATTTTGGCCCACCTACGGAAACGAATTTCGGGGGGGCTTATCTTGCCGGTGAGTTGACCGAAGTGGAGACCGCTGCACGAGCGTTTGCTGAGGCGGTGATGGATGTGGCGAAGTTTCCGCTAGAGGCCGCGAGAAGGCCGGAGCGAATGCGGCGGTAGCGCTAACTTTTTGGTATTGAACTTGCTCTGCGTTTCTAGCCAGACCAAGCAGAGTGGATGGAACCACCTCCCTTCCCGATAAGAAAGGAGGTGATCTCGATGAACAATAGTAGCAACCGCTATTATAAGTATCGGATCGCGCTAGAAAAACTTAAGCAAAAGACCTGGATTTGGTTGATCACTACTTGAGATGAGCGTGAGGGGTGCTTCGGGTGCAGCATAAACCGTAGGTGTCACTCATGATGAGAACTGCTTGGTCTGGTTTTTGGACTGTTTGTCGGAAATCGGTCACATGCGGAGTGCGCGAGCCTGACTCGAGTCAGTCGTTTTGACCTCACTAATCGGACATGTTAGAAGGGCTGCATGAATATTACCTATCACATGGTGCCAAAACAGTATTTTGAATCAACCGATGTCTCGATTGATTACAAGTCCGCCGCTTTTGAAAAAGAGGGATTCATTCATTGCACCGATGGTGAGTTCATGGTTTCAAGTGTTGCCAACACCTATTATGCTTCGATCGAAGGTGAAATGCTCATACTCTTCATTGACAAAGATAAAGTAACCTCGCCGATTCGTTTTGATGATGAGAAGAAGCTGTTTCCCCATATTTATGGGGGTTTGAATCGGGACTCGGTTTTTAAAATCAGCAAAATGATTCGCGATCGCAAAGGCGATTGGATTTTTCCGATCAATGAGGCTATCCGGTGTATCGGTATGCGTGGCGAGTTGTCCTCAGGACATGTCTTGCGTTTCGATTCCACTGAGTTGGGCGCCACCTTTTAATCCGTTTATTTAGTGGTTATTGGTATTGAACTTGCTCTGCGTTTCTAGCCAGACCAAGCAGAGTGGATGGAACCACCTCCCTTCCCGATAAGAAAGGAGGTGATCTCGATGAACAATA
>CAIRTR010000151.1 GCA_903881565.1 Oligoflexia bacterium
CCCGGATTCGGCCATCGTAAAGACGGGTGGGGGATCCTTTTCGCCGCGAGACGGGAACCGATAGGGCCTTGCGGGTTTGCCAAGATTCAGTCCTTCGGCGATCAGCGCGCCACGACGATTGAATTGATCTCCATGGTAACGCCAAAGCGGCGAGATGGCCTTGAGTTTTCGTTGCGCATCTCCAATCGAATCGATCTCAATGGTTTGAACGTCGCGCCAGACACTTTGGGCCCAGGCAGGCTCCACCTGATCTTCTTGAACCCCAAGGGTCAAATCCGTGGCGTAGAGCTTGGTGAGACCTAAGAACGAGAGTTCCTCGAGAAGTTCCTTCTTGAACTCTTTAGCGATGATGCAGAGCTGACCCGGATTCATAAGCAGAGCCTATTACGTTGCCTGCAGTTTGCAAATCACATAAACTGGGAACATGCAGACCGCGCCGCCCGAAAAAGTCTGGAGTCTCTATGTGCTCGAGTGTGATGATGGCAGCTGCTATACGGGGATTTCACCTGACCCCGCCAAGCGTTTTGAAAGCCACTGCGCGGGAAAAGGGGCGGCCTACACCCGGATGCATCCCCCGAAGGCGCTGCTCGTGACTGAAGTGGTTGGAACCTACAGCGAGGCCCTTCGGCGCGAGTGGCAGGTCAAGCGGCTCTCAAAGGCGGCTAAACAGAAATTTGTCATGGACCCCACGGCGCTGCCCTTGCCTGCGGTGGATGGGAAGATTTGCATTACGGGGCATGCGAAGAAGAAGAAAAAGAAGAAGAAAAAGCGCTGATTTTGGGGTTCGTCAATTTCCTGGCGCATTTTTCACTGAAGAGTGCGCGCGAGCCTGACGATAAGCATGGTATGACCGGGTCCTCAAAAACATTCGCATTTGTTTTGGCTGTTCTACTTCCTGCCCTTTTGGAGTCATCTTCATTTGCCAGACCCCTTCGCACTCATGGCGATCGCGTGCGAGAGTCGTTGGAGGATTCTAGCTCCTGCACAAGTCTTTATGTAAACGAGAATCAGTTTCTCAACAGCATGGAACAGCAGTGCGTGGACCAAATCAAAGTTTCAAAAACGCATATCCCGAAAAAAGGGATCTACTACGCCCATTGGCAGGAATACACTCACGGCTCCGACGCCAATCTCTCTGACCCTGTAGGAAAAGCGCGAGATACGATGTTCGATGAGCTCAACCGTGAGTCAAACTATAAGCTACCTCCTGATGTCGCAGCCGCGGGCGCGACACCGGGAGCGAAGAAGTTTCCTTGGGTTGAAAAAGTTGTGGTGCTTGATGTCGCTGAACCCCAATTGCTCAGACTCACAGAATCCTCGGATACGACCAGTTCTGTTTTGGTGATGCCTGATTGTGCAGCTAAGATTGCGCCCGCTAAAGTCAGGCAATGCACTGTGGAGAATATCGAAAAAGCAAAACAGCTTTATATCGACCTGACTGAGCAAAAAGAGTTCTGCAAAGATCCGCAAAACAAGAAGGATAAAGAGTGCCGCAAGTTCCTGGGGACACTTGGGCTGCTTCGTGGCCTTAATAAAACGACCCAAGTGATGCGCTCGCCGAACGGTTGCATCAGGCTGAAGAAGATTGAACACTTTACGATTGTGGTTCAGGCGGCGAGGTCGAGTCGGGCGCCTATTTCCGCGCCTATTTCCGCGCCTCCTTCGGCGACGCCTGACGAGGATGATGTACTCGCACGAAATATCTGCCCTGAGTGTGGCCGAATCGCTGCTGCCTTGGCAGCGGCTGAAGAGCGGTTTCCAGAGCTAAAGTGGACTCCTACGATGACTCCAAAAGAGCATGTTCAAGCACTCCAAGATGCAATCCGGCGTGGCGCCACGATTGATGAAATCAGAGCAGTAGCCCCGTATATAAGCAGTGATGACTCTTATGAAGATGCGCGAGTCAGGCTTATGGAGAGTGTGAAGTTTCAACCAGCCGAAATGCGCACACTGTTGGAAGTGAGGTACCCATCAAAAGCGAAGATGGAGGAGTGGTATAGGCCGTACATTCCTCAGGCACCAGTTCCAGCACCCGTTCCGTCATCTACTGATGAAATTGGACCCGCTCCACCCGATGCGATGCCTGGTTACAGCGATGATGGGGGCTACGGTGAAATGCCCAATTACGCCAATCCGTATTAAATATTGTATTTCACAAATAATCGCCCCTGCGATAACGGCAATCTCATGCCCAATATCGAAATCAAAGCTCATTACCCCGACCTTGAAAAAGCAAAATCCATCGCCAAGCGCGTCGCCACCAAGCACCTAGGCCTTGATCATCAGATCGATACCTATTTTCATACTTCAAAGGGCAGACTAAAACTGCGCGAATCCAGCTTAAGTGCCGACAAAAGCAGAGGATACTTGATCCCGTATCTACGGAGTGATGTTGCGTGGCCCAAGAAAAGCGAATACGCGCGTCTTGAGTCTGATGAGCCTGCGCTTGCAAAACGCCTGCTCTCTGAGATTCTGGGCGTCGAAACCGTTGTTGAAAAACATCGCGATATTTATTTGGCCGACAATGTCCGCATTCACCTCGATCACGTTTTGGGGATGGGCACCTTCATCGAATTTGAGGCTGTTTATTCGGATCCCGCCCACGAGCCTGCGGAGCATGAAAAAGTAAAACGGCTCATCCGAGAATTTGAAATTCCCGAAAAAGATCTCATTCAAGGATCGTATCGGGAACTGCACTAGGATTGGCGGAACTACTCTGGCGAGGCCCTCGCCTGAAGCGTTACATCTGGCCAACAGTTCAGACGTAGAACGTGAACCGCATCGTATTCATTTTTCAAGAAGTAGGAATGGATTCCGCGCAGGTCTTTGCCCCATTCAACAACAACACGAGACCAGGTGAGATGGTCCCAGAACTTTCGCCTAGGTGCGTTTGCGCCAGCTAAGGGGCGCCCTTTTTCCGCGCCCGTCATCACACGCGCCACCAGTCCGCCCACTTCTCTTAAGAAGGCGCGAAGCGCAGGCCTGGCTTGGATCATTCTCCGGGCTTTGGTTTGGAGCAAAATATGAAGGTGATTGCCCACGCAAACGTAGCGTTTTATGACGATCCCTTTGCGATGAGCCGCGCGAAAGACAATTTGCTTGATCACGCGCGCTCGCTTGGGGTGCAACATGGAGCCCTCGTCAACCGCTCGCGATGATCGCATCGTAATATGAAGGAGTTTGCCTGGGTCAAAAGGGCGGGCCGTTTTACGCCGGCCTGAATTAGCAGAATCTTCTCCCCCATGTTCCTTGGCCTTTTTACCCGTCTTTTGCCCCGGAAGGGGGAGGGAAAGCTGGACAGGCCTGAGGTTTCGTTTTGCTTTTTTCTCACGGACTTGGGACATTGAAGACTGTATAGGTCGAGGGCAATGTCATTGCAAGAGTATTTTTCATTTGATCCACATATATTTGCCCCTAAATCGCCACGGAAACCGACTATTTGTACCCTGTTTCCCGTTCCGCCAAGAACCCGAAACTTGCCTTTCCCCGGCAAAGCCCACAAACTTAGCCAATGACAAGCCCCCTGATCCTCCTCTTACTCCTCTCAAAGGCCACACTCGCCTTGCCCTCCGGTCATGCCCGGCATGAAACAGAACGCCCATCGCCACTAAAGCCTTGCGCTACGCACTATTCGCACTGCCTCAAGGCGAAGCCGGAGACTGAGAAACATTTCGATTTCTCCCTATTTTTCCCATAGCGCACGCTCACCCAAAGACTGTAGACTCCCCCCATGAACAACTTTCGCCTCCATAACCCCACCCGTATTCACTTTGGCAAAGGCCAGATCGAAGCCCTCACAAATGAAGTCCCAGCAGACGCCAAAATCCTCATGACCTATGGAGGCGGCAGCATCAAGAAGAACGGCGTCTACGACCAAGTCCTTCGCGCCCTGAAGGGCCGCAACGTACTCGAATTCTCCGGCATCGAACCCAACCCCACTTACGAAACGCTGATGAAAGCCGTCGAACAAGTGAAGACCCACAAAATCGATTTCCTGCTCGCCGTAGGCGGAGGCTCTGTCCTAGACGGGACCAAATTCATCGCTGCTGCCGCTTTGTGGGAAGGCTCTGACCCCTGGACCATTCTCACGGGCGACGCCCCTGTCAAAAAGGCGCTTCCCTTTGGAGCTGTACTCACGCTGCCTGCAACCGGCAGTGAAATGAATAGCGGCGCCGTCATCACCAAAAAAGCAACGGGCGACAAACTCGCCTTTGGCAGCCTTGTCACCTTTCCACTTTTTAGCGTCTTGGATCCCACCACCACTTTTTCGCTCCCGCCGCGGCAAATCGGAAACGGAGTGGTCGATGCTTTTGTACATATAATGGAGCAGTATCTGACATACCCTGCGCAGGCGGCCGTGCAAGATCGATTCTCTGAAGGGCTTCTGCTCACTTTGATCGAAGAGGGGCCAAAAACCCTAGCAAACCCCAACGATTATGATTCGCGCGCCAATATGATGTGGGCTGCGACGATGGCGCTCAATGGACTGATCGGAGCGGGCGTGCCTCAAGATTGGACCACTCATATGATTGGCCATGAACTCACGGCCCTCTACGGCCTGGATCACGCGCAGACACTTGCCATTGTCTTGCCGTCTGTGATGCACATCCTGCGCAAGCAAAAGGGCGCAAAAATCATTCAATACGGCTCACGCGTCTGGGGAATTAATTCCGGCTCCGAGAGCGAGCGAATTGACCAGGCCATCGCAAAAACGAGGCACTTCTTCGAATCAATGCAGGTTCCTACCACTCTCAAAGCCTACAAAATAGATTCCTCAGCGATCCCAAAAATTCTTGAAGGACTTAAGCGCCACGAAATGACCGCGATGGGCGAAACGGGCGCGGTCACCTTAGAGGTGAGTGCAAAGATTCTGGAGGCGTGCCTCTGAGCTCTCGCAAACCCAAGCCCTACCCGAAACCCAGTGATAGCGGCGGAGTCTTGATCCGTCGCTTGATTGCGTTCCTGCGAGCCCACAAGATTTCACCTGCTTCAACAACGAGCGCCAAGCTCATCATCGCGATTTCCGGTGGAACGGACTCCCTGGCGCTTGCTCATCTGCTCGTTCACTACGGTCGGCGCATTTGTGCCCGTAAACAGTTGCGGCTGCTGCACATCAATCATAATTGGAGAGGGGAGTCCTCCAAGGCCGATGAGGAATTTGTAAAAAACCTCGCAAAAGACTGGGGCGTGCCGCTAACAGTCAAGCGACTCAAATGGAGTCCAAAGCCTGGCGAGTCGTGGGAAGACCTTGCGCGCGCTGCGCGAAAAAAGATTTATGTAGAGCTTTCCAATAAATACCAAGCACGTATCTTCACCGCCCACCACATGGACGATCAGGCTGAAACAGTGCTCTGGCGGCTGCTTACGGGCGCATCTCAGCTCACTGGCGGGATCTTGGTGGAACATGGCGTCGAAGTTCGCGCCTTGCTCACAACCCGCAAAAAAGAGCTTGAAAACTATCTTTCTGAAGAGGGGTTGACAGGGAGGGTTGACGAGACCAACTTTAACGAGAGGTTTCTTCGTGCTCGAATGCGAAAACGCCTCATGCCGGTTATCGAGGAGTTGTTCCCGAAGTCGATCGAAAAACTAGCGCTGATCGGTCTGAGTGCGCAGCAAGCTGCGGCGAGTCGAGCCGGCGGATTGAAGTGATTAAATTATTGGAACTTCGAGGGTTCCTTGAGAAATTTCCGGCAATTAGATCCCAGTCAAATTGCTTTTCCATTTCGCCTTGTGCTAGGCTTAGTCCGATAAGAGAGGGTCGTAAGAATCAATGAAACCATCACATAAAACAGTAGCCTTATGGCTTGTTTTGATACTTTTGTTTGCCAGCCTTTTTAAAGTATTCGATCCCGGCAATCATCATCGCCGAGATATTCGCTTCAGCGAATTCGTCCAAGCCGTGAAGGATGGCAAAGTTGCTGACGTCACGTTCAAGGCCGACAATCTCATTGTCGGAAACTTCAAGGACGCGGGGAGCGACGGCAAAAAAACTTTTGAAACAATTGGCGATACCGAAAACGCAAAAGTTTTCGAAATCCTTGAGAAGAACAATCTCATTCCAAATTATGAACGCGCGGAGAAAACTCCGGTGTGGCAGCAAGTCTTGATTTCTTGGTTCCCCATGCTTTTGCTTTTTGTCTTTTTCTTCCTTTTTATGCGGCAAATTCAAGTGGGCGGCGGCAAAGCCATGTCCTTCGGAAAAAGCAAGGCGCGCCTCTTAACTGAATCCAACAACAAGGTGACCTTCAAAGAAGTCGCTGGCGCGGATGAAGCGAAGCAAGAAGTCCAAGAGATCATCGAATTTTTGAAAGATCCCAAGAAATTCACGAAACTGGGCGGACGCATTCCCAAGGGCGTTTTGCTGATGGGCCCTCCAGGGACCGGGAAAACCTTGCTCGCACGCGCAATCGCAGGTGAAGCAGGCGTTCCGTTTTTCTCCATCTCGGGATCAGATTTTGTGGAGATGTTCGTCGGGGTCGGCGCGTCTCGTGTGCGCGATCTTTTTGAACAAGGCAAGAAACATGCTCCTTGTATCATCTTCATCGATGAAATCGACGCCGTGGGCCGCCATCGTGGCGCAGGCCTGGGCGGCGGTCATGATGAGCGTGAGCAAACCTTGAATCAACTCCTGGTTGAAATGGATGGCTTTGAATCCAACGAGGGCGTGATTCTTGTGGCTGCCACCAATCGCCCTGACGTCTTGGATCCTGCTCTTTTGAGACCCGGACGTTTTGATAGGCGTGTGGTGGTCTCGTCACCAGACGTCAAGGGACGCGAAGAAATTCTCAAAGTACATACGCGCAAAACGCCGATGGCGGCAAACGTGAATCTCTCGCAGATTGCTCGCGGAACCCCTGGGTTCTCAGGCGCTGATCTTGAAAATCTTGTGAATGAAGCGGCGCTTGCTGCTGCTCGCATGGATAAAAAAGCGCTAGAAGGAACGGATTTCGAAGAAGCCAAAGACAAAGTCTTGATGGGCGCTGAGCGTAGAAGCATGGTGCTCTCAGATGTCGAGAAGGAAACAACCGCTTATCATGAAGCGGGCCACACCTTGGTCGGCAAGTTCTTGCCGGGCACAGATCCGATTCACAAAGTGACCATTATTCCACGCGGGATGGCTTTGGGTCTGACACAAACCTTGCCTAAAGAAGATCGTCACAACCTTTCAAAAGACAAAGCCGAAAACAGCATCGTCTTTTTAATGGGCGGACGCGTAGCTGAAGAATTGGTCCTCAAACAACAAACCACAGGAGCTGGAAACGACATTGAGCGTGCGTCTGATCTTGCTCGTCGCATGGTTTGTGAGTGGGGAATGAGCGAAGTCCTGGGGCCACTCTCGTTTGGCAAAAAAGAAGAAGCCATCTTCTTGGGCCGCGAGATTGCGCAGCATCGTGACTTTTCGGAACATACCGCTCAAATCATTGATCGCGAAGTTCGGGATATCGTCGAGCGCAATTATCATAAGGCGCGCGAGATTGTTTCCGCACACTTGGACGTTCTGCGTGATCTCGCCCTTGCGCTGCTTGAATTCGAGACTCTCAATGGCGAAGAGATTGATCAGATCGTAGCAGGGCAGAAGATCGTGCGCAAACCAGTACCTACCCCTGATAACACCACTCCAACGGCTTCAGCGCCTGTCACAGCCGCTGCAACGGATGGAAAACCTGAGACAGGAGGAGGCGCAACGCCAGCTCCCTTGCCTGCGTAGTTTGCAGCCAAAGAGCCTTCGCTAAATAGCGTGGCCTGCCACTAGACTCTGTGGGCGATATCTTCGGAAACCTACAATCAAGCCTTCGGCTGATCGATCTCCTCGATATTGGGATCGTTGCGTTCATTGTCTATCGAGTGCTGCTCCTGATCAAAGGAACGCGCGCGATGCAGATGCTTACGGGTCTGGGCATTCTGGGCATCGGTTTTTTTATCTCCTCCACGATGGAGCTCTTCACCACTCATTGGCTTCTCTCCTACTTTTTTGATTACCTGATTTTGATCGTGATCGTTTTGTTCCAAGACGATCTGAGACGAGCGCTTACCCACGTCGGCAAAAACCCCTTCTTCTCCGGCGCCTCTGCTGAAGAAGAGCGCGAGATGGTCGATGAAGTCGCGAAGGCCGCAATCAGGCTGGCGCGAGAGCGCGTTGGGGCCCTCATCGTGATCGAACGCGAAACGGGGCTTAAGAATTTCATCGATACCGGATCCCGCTTAGAATCCCGGGTGAAGTGTGAATTGATTTACGCGATTTTTGTCCCGACCTCTCCCATTCATGATGGCGCGATCATTTTGACCGGCGGGCGCATCGCGGCTGCAGGCTGTTTTTTGCCTCTTTCCAAAGACCCCAATATTGACAAGCGCTATGGAACACGGCATCGGGCCGCGTTCGGAATGACCGAGGACACCGATGCGGTGGTCGTGCTTGTTTCAGAAGAAGCGGGACAGGCGCATCTGATCACCGGCGGAAAAATCACGACCAACCTCAGAGAGCAAGAACTGCGGCAGAGTCTCGCGGTGCTCCTGAATTTAGCAGAGTCTCAGACGACACTTCCAAAACGCCTCAGAGGTTGGATTGCCTCTATGGGCCAAAAACGGGCCTCTCGTGAAAATAAAAGAAATGGGGGGCGCTAGGCATGTGGACCAAACTCCTTGATTTTCTAACGGCAAACCTCGTAACAAAATTGATCTCCATCGCTATTGCCCTCTTACTTTGGGTGATCGTCTTGGGTTCCCGAAACGTCGAAGTGACCAAAGAGATCCCCATTGAGATCAACACGTCTTCAGACGTGATTCCTTCTAATGAAATTCCTGAGAAGATCGCCTTTCGATTGTCAGGTCCCAAGGCATTTTTGCGCGCCATTGTCGATCGAAGAGAAGACCCGATTCGGGTGAATCTTGCGGGCGCAAAACCAGGTCTGGTGACTTATCGTTTTTTCTCAGACAACATCAAGGTTCCGATCGGGGTAAAAGTACTCTCGGTTAATCCCGCGGCGATTTTAATCAAGCTCGAAGCGGTAAAAAAACGCGAGGTACCTGTAAAAGTCGAGCTCCGAGGGGTTCCGCCCGAAGGGTTCCGCATCGGAAAACTGGAACTCAAACCTGAAACGGTTCGGATCAAAGGACCTGAGAGCCGAATTGAAAACATCACGCAAATCATGGCGAATCCGATTGATGTTTCCCGCTTCAAAGAACCCACCGAAAAAGAAGTGGGGCTTGATCTCGCTCGCCTGGGCGTTCAATTGGATGGTCCTATCCCTAAGATCTTGATTGGGATTGAGCCGGTCTCTGCAAATTTTCGAATTCGTAATGTGGATGTGCGCGTGATTTCATCGGGGCGTGTAAAACTGGATGAGAAGACGGTAACCGTCCTGGTTCAAGCTGAAGCCAAGGAAATAAAGTTTTTGGACAGGTCACGAGTCTATGCCGTCATCGATATGAGCGACAAACCCAAAGGCCAATATGTGGAACCGGTTAAAGTGATTTTACCTGATGGCGTAGGTTTGGTTCGAGTCATTCCTGATCGCATCGGCGTAACGCTGTACTAGCTAGCTGAGAGGAAATGAAAAATATGTCGAATAAAAAACTTTTTGGAACTGATGGAATTCGAGGACTTGCCAATGAATTCCCGATGACTTCTGAGATCGCCATGGCGGTCGGACGAGCGGTCGCACACGTGCTGCTCAAAAGTCCCACTTCGGCGGTTAAGAGTTCCGTGCCGGTCGGGCTGAAGCCTTTAGAATCGACGAAGCCCGTAAGGCGCGTGAAAATCGTCGTAGGCAAAGACACCCGGCTTTCGGGCTACATGATTGAACAAGCTTTAAGTTCAGGGATTTGTTCCATGGGCGCCGACGTGATTTTGATCGGCCCCCTTCCCACGCCAGGCGTGGCATTTGTCACCCAAAGTATGCGAGCCGACGCCGGGATCATGATCTCGGCTTCTCACAATGCTTACCACGATAATGGGATCAAAATTTTCTTCGCCGATGGCTATAAGCTCCCCGACGAAATGGAAGCAGAAGTCGAACGAATTGTGCTTTCTAAAGAACTCGAACGCAATCGTCCTACGGGAGATCTCGTGGGAAAAGCCGCAAGGATAGAAGACGTTCATCTCCGATATTTGGAATTTTTGAAAAGCTTGTTTCCCAAAGAGCTTGATCTCTTAGGCCTTCGCATCGTTTTAGATTGTGCAAACGGCGCCGCTTATAAAGTTGCGCCTCTCGTTTTTGAAGAACTCGGTGCCGAAGTGATTCGCAAGGGAGTTCACCCCAATGGCGTTAACATCAACGACGCCTGCGGCGCTCTCCACCCCGAGCATGTGGCTGCGGCCGTGCTTGAGTATCGTGGGGATATCGGGATTTCGCTGGATGGCGATGGGGATCGCTGTATTTTGACCGATGAGACCGGTGAAATCGTCGATGGGGATCAAATTTTGGGACTTTGCGCGCTTCAAATGGCAAGTGTGGGAACGCTCAATAAGAAGACCATCGTGACGACGCCGATGTCCAATGTGGGGCTTGAGCTCACGCTTCGCGAACAAGGAATCGACATGGTCCGCGCCCAAGTCGGCGATCGGTATGTCGTGGATACCATGCGCAAGAATGGCTATAATCTCGGAGGAGAGCAATCCGGTCACATCGTGTTCCTGGATCAGTCCACCACTGGGGACGGAATTGTTGCCGCACTTCGAGTGCTCGAAGCCATGCGGAAAACACGCAAGCCACTTTCGGAGCTTAAGAAAGCCATTAAACTTTTCCCCCAGGTACGCGAGGACATTCGTGTTTCGCGTAAAGAGCCTTTTGAAAGTATTCCGGATATTGCAAAAGCCATTGCAAGTGCCCAAGCGGTACTGGGCGATAAAGGGCGTATTTTCGTTCGTTATTCAGGCACCGAGGCTCTGGCACGCGTGATGGTGGAGGGGGAGAACTATGAGCAGATTCAGGCTCTTGCCAAAGATGTGGCCGCCCAAATTCGGAAGCACCTCACATGAACTCAGTTGCCGTGAAACCCGCACGCCTTGGAATCAACATTGATCACATCGCGACCCTGCGGCAACTTCGCGGAACGCCTTATCCTGATCTCATTGAAGCCGCTCATATTGTCGAAGCCGCAGGAGCAGAGCAGATCACGGTTCATTTGCGTGAGGATCGCAGGCATATTCAAGATCAAGATGTCAAAAATCTTCGAAAAAACCTCAAAATCCCTCTCAATCTTGAAATGGCGGTTGCCCCTGAAATCGTGCGATTCGCGGTGAAGCTCAAGCCTGAGTGGTCCTGCCTCGTCCCGGAAAAAAGACGCGAGGTCACGACCGAAGGCGGCTTAGATCTGGAGCGTAACCGCAAAGCCATTGGTTTGACGATTAAATCCCTCAAACGTGCCGGAATCAAAGTAAGCCTTTTTATTGAACCGAGTCTCAAATCCGTACAACTCAGTCACGAACTGGGTGCCGACGCGGTCGAGCTTCACACCGGGAAGTTCTGTCTTTTGACTCAAAAAGCAAACACGGTTGCTAGCAAGCTGAGTCCTGCCGCTCAAAAAGAGTTAGTCCGCATCGAAAAAGCTTCACGGCTTGCGCATAGTTTAGGCCTTGGCGCACATGCGGGACATGGCTTTGATTACGAGAACGTAAGATGGGTTTCACAATTGGAGGGGGACAATCGTAGCCCCTTGATTGAAGAATACAACATTGGACATTCGATCGTCTCGCGGGCCGTGATGGTCGGATTAGAGCGCGCCGTTCGTGAAATGGTTTCCGCAATTCAGGCCCCTTAATCCTCTCTAGAAAAAGGAAAACTCAAAATGAGCACCCCCCTTCGAATTGTTTCCAGCACCGAGATGAGAGAGATTGATGACATCGCCGAAAAAAACTTCGGATTGGAGCCCGTCATTCTCATGGAAAATGCCGGGCGGGCTGCCGCACAGATCCTGCTGGAAAAATATCCTTCGGCCGGCATTGCGAGCGAGATTCTGGTGTTTTGTGGAAAAGGCAACAACGCCGGTGATGCTTTTGTCTTAGCACGACGCTTGATTTGTCTTAACCGCAGAGTGCGCGTATTTCATCTTGAAGCGCGGGAGCGGTATCAGGGGGCCTCGAAGCGAAACTTAGAAATTCTAGCCAAGCTCAACGCCAAAATGGCGCTGTTGGAAAATATTTCGGATCTTCAGGCTTTTTTTGCAAGTTCTCCCGGACCTTTTACGATCGTCGACGGCTTGTTGGGTACGGGCTTGAAGGGGAACCTTGAGGGACTCTTCTCCGAAGTGGTCGAGGCAATCAATAAATTAAATTCAAACGAAGTGATCGCGCTGGATATCCCCACTGGCGTCAGTGGCGATACGGGCAATATTCACGGAACGTGTATTCAAGCCAGTCTCACCGTTTCATTTGGGTTTCCAAAATTGGGCCATTTTCTCCCTCCAGGGGCAGCTAGGCGCGGAGAATTGGTGAATGTGGACATCTCGCTACCGCCGCGGTTTCAAAAAGAGGGAGACAAGTTTCTGCTCACCCGCGCGCCTTTGGAGACGTTTATTAAAGAGCGGGATCGCTATGGCCATAAGAACTCCTTTGGCTCGACACTGTTAATCGGGGGGAGCCCTGGACGTCTCGGCGCGATCACAATGGCCTCGCGCGCTTGCCATCGCATGGGCACCGGCCTTGTCACCGTCGCAACGTGGGAGGATACCTTCAATACGCTGCTCGTGAAGCTTCCGGATGAGACCATGGCTGTTCCCTTGAAACTGCAAGGAGAGGAGCTTGAAACCTACAAGAGAAGCCTCTCAATCTATTCAAGCATTGTGATCGGTCCGGGCTTAGGCGTGCGCCCCGAGGGCAAAGACCTTCTTGAAACGCTGCTCGCACACTATAAAGGACCCATGGTTTTGGATGCGGATGCACTGAATTTGATTTCTGAGTACAAACTGCATTCTTTATTGGTTAATCGCAGAGCGCCTACCGTACTCACGCCTCATTTAGGTGAAATGGCAAGGCTCATGGCTACCGAAAAAGCCCTGATCAGCTCCAATCCCCAAGAGTATCTGAGGGAGCTTGTGAGCAAAACGCATGCGATTACCGTTCTAAAGGGGGCCGCAACGCTCATCACTTCGCCCGAAGAAAAATTCTATCTCAACCATTATCCAAATGAAGGCATGGCGACTGCAGGAAGTGGGGATGTACTTGCTGGAATGATCGGCGGCCTTCTGGGGCAGGGGATGGATGCGTTCAAAGCGACCTTGCTTGGGGTTTATCTACACTCCCTGGCTGGGGATTTTGCGGCTCGCTCCCGCGGCCATCGTAGCATGACCGCACCAGACATTATTGAAGGGATCAGTGATGCGTTCAAAGAAATCAAAAATCCAAAAGCCCCCGCTCCCAAAACTCCTGGCCGAGCATATCTCCTCTGAGCGGGAGCTCGCGAAAATCGCAAAGACCCTCTCGGAGGCGCTTCAGGCAGGCGACACTGTTTTTCTCGAAGGCGTCATGGGCGTTGGGAAAACAACCTTTACGCGAGAACTACTTTTGGCTTTAGGGGTTTCACAACCCCCCGAGGGCAGTCCCACTTTTCCGATTGCCCACGAATATCAATCGAGTGCCGCGAAAAAGCCTTCAATCGTGCATCTTGACCTTTACCGTCTTCGAGACGAAGCAGAACTTGATGACGCCGGAATCCCCGAGTACTTCGAAGATCCCTCACGACTTGTTTTTGTAGAATGGGGCTCGCAGTTTCCAGTTTTTGTTGAAAAGCTGCTTACGCGGGCTGGGAAAAGGCATTGGCAAGTGGACTTGAGATTCTGTGCGGTTCATGAAGTCCAAGGCGTCCAAGGAGAGTCAGAGCACCGCGAGATCTCGATTACGCAGCTCGGGTCTCTGTCGTGAGCAACAACGGAACTTTGAGGAGTAACTCCCGCACTTTTGGGAAGTATTGATTCAGACTCGCTTTCGAAAATACGATTAAAACGCCTGTGGGTGAATTCAGCGGCCCACAGACAAAAAGACTCAAATAATCCTCGACGTCACATCCTACGGCTCGACGAAAGGATTGATGCGCTTCATTTTGCTGCGGGGCCAGCGGCGCCTGACCTGGAACCTGAACTGGAGCAAGTTCAAGCAAGCCATGAGAAGCGCCGGCCTTGAATATTTGCTCCGAAATTTCGGGTGTCAGGGAGGTGTTCCAGAGAAACCCCGTCCACAGCGAAAGATAAGTTCGCTCGCCTATCGCGCTATGGCTACGAAAAACCGGAGTAGCACGCGCTCCACTTCGCGGGGCTTGTTGTGTGATTTGAGCCATGAAAAAAGCACGATTTGTGGACGTTTTTGCAGAAGTCTGAAGCAGCAGGCTTATCGCCTTCTCAAGGGGAGTGGCACTTTTTTCCAGTTCTTGTTTTTTCCAAAGAGTGATGCGGAATGTCGATCGTCGCTCCTCGCGTCGAGTGGCAGGATGAACCATCGCTTTTTTGACGGCACGTGTAATCGTTGCGGTTACAGGTTCGGGGGCATTGATTTGGATATCAACAAGCCTTACGGTAGGCTCTTTGATCTCAATCTCCATTCTAGGATGGCTCACGGGACTGACAGGGCTAAATGGGGGAGGCGCAAGCCCCTTTGTTTCCCCCGATGTTCCCCCCGAAACTGCGGGAGGAAGCCCGAGCTTCTTTCGATTCAAAAGCTTAGTAATTCCAGGCATCTGGGTAACGCCAGGGTTGGTGGCATCTACGGTGAAAGATGAAAAAGTCTTATCCTGACCATCTTTATCTGACATAGGTAAAAACCGGGCGGTCCCTTTCTCTTTCCTTTTCGGAACTCTGGTGAAAAACTTTAGGTGAATCGCCCAATTCGAGTGAACTTGTATATCTGACAAAAAAAATACACTAATAGTTGAATATTAGTTGACGCGTCAGATCCAGCATGGTACGTCAGTGTTAGGTTTATGAAGGTAAACAGGGAGAATTAATTATGCGTTTGACTTCAAAAGGACGGTACGCCGTCCGGGCCATCTTGGATCTGACCTTTAACTCTAATGGACGCCCCGTGCGTTTACAGGAGATTTCGGAGCGTCAGAAAATTTCGCTGCACTATTTAGAGCAGCTTTTTCGCAGACTTCGAAAAGGGTCTGTTGTAAAAAGTGTTCGCGGCCCGGGGGGTGGATACGTTCTTGCCCGAGTCATGGATGAGATTTCTGTAAAAGATGTTCTCATCAGCGTCGGCGAAAACATCAACCCAGCGCGCGACTTGATCGGCTCAGGCGATATTAAGAGCGACACCGTCGAGTTCGTGCTTACCAAGGGGTACTTCGAAAACCTTGGCGTATTGATGCAGGAATATTTGACAACGACTTCTGTCGGCGACCTCATCCGCAAAGCACGTGGCACTCAAGAGCTTCCAAAAGCCTCTGAGTTGACCGAAGGTTTCAGACTGCCTGAAACACAGACCGATGCCGGCAAGGGCCGCGAATTATCTTGATTTGAACGCTTCAGCGCCTCTTCGACCGCAAGTCGTTGAGGCGTTGAATGCGCTCCTTCGCCTTCCGACGCACGCGAGCCCACTCTATAACTCTTCAAGTCTCCATTTTTTTGGTAGAAACTCTAAACATCTTCTGACAACTGCGCGCGACCAAGTCGCAACGTCTATTGGCGCGGCTTCAGAAAATGCACTTTTCGTCTCCTCTGGAACCGAAAGCAATCAATTCGCAATTCGTTCACACTTGAGTGCCGCACTCAAGCAAACAAGCGCGCCCCATTGGATTACCACGCCCATTGAGCACGAATCGGTTTTAAGTCTCATCCCTTGGTTCAAAGAGCAAGGTGGCGAGGTCTCTTTTATAGCGGTGGATTCAAACGGCGCACCTCAAACTTCAGAATTGAAAAACCTAATTCGACCTAAAACTGTTCTAATAAGCATGATTTGGGTCAATAATGAAACGGGCGTGATCTCGGACATCGCGCAAGCCGCTTCTGTTTCCAACCAATATGAAGTGCCGCTTCACCTGGATGGCGCGCAGGCTTGGGGCAAAATTCCGGTTGATGTCGAAAGTTTGGGGGCTACGAGCGTGAGTTTTTCGGCCCATAAGATCGGAGCCCTCGGGGGCTGCGGCGTGCTGTGGCGAAAACAGGGGACGACCCTCTGGCCGCTCCTCTTGGGTGCGCAGGAAAGAGGTTTAAGAGGCGGGACTGAAAATCTCATCGGGGCGTTTTCAGCGGGAATCGGCGCGCAATTAATCAATCCGGAAAAATTTGATCAAACCGTTCGTCCTCTACGCGATCGCCTGGAGGCTTTGCTCCTGGAACGCATCCCGGGTGTGATGATTAATGGGCGCGGAGCTCAAAGAGTTGGCAATACGCTGAGTTTGAGTTTCAACGAATTTGGGAGTGATACACTCGTGATGGCGCTTGATCTTGAGGGCTATGCGGTCAGTTCAGGCGCCGCTTGCTCCAGTGGGGCGGCCAAACCCTCTCATGTCCTGATGGCCATGGGGCATTCGGCTTCGCTTGCCAGCTCATCCTTGCGAGTTTCGTTTGGCCAGGAAACCTCCTGGGAAACTCTTGAGGGCTTTGTTTCTGCACTTGAACGCTGCACTTCCCGTGTGAGACAAACAAGGAAGAAAGAGTAAACATGACTGACAAAGGGGATGGCAAAAAAGTTCTGGTCGCCATGAGTGGCGATGTCGATAGCGCGGTGACCGCCGTGCTTCTCAAGACCTTGGGCAATGACGTCATCGGCTTGCTCATGCAGTTTTGCGAGGCGACGCCTGACACGACAGATGCTTTTGGCACTCGCTGCTGTTTGCAGACGGATTTGCCGCGCGCCCAAAAGTTCTGTCAACGCTTCGGAATTCCCTATTATACGTTACGAATCAAAGACGCTTTCAAGGAAAAAGTCATGGATCATTTTATTCATGAGATCATGCATGCAAGGTTGTCCAATCCCTGCATTCGCTGTAATCGAGATTTGAAGTTTCAATACCTTTATGAAAAATCCCTGGAACTGGGCTGTGATGCCTTTGCCACAGGCCACTACGCGCAAGTCACAAAGGATGCCACGAGCGATCGCGTTCGACTCCATAAGGCTGTGGACCCCAAAAAAGATCACAGCTATTTTCTCTATGGCCTAAATCAACAAATGCTGGCCCGGGCCTTAATGCCCTTGGGCGGACTCTCAAGAGCCATGGTGCAAAAATTGGCGGTCCAATTCGAGCTCACCGTGGTTGATAAACCAGGGCGCGGGCAGATCTGCCTGGTCGATGATGAGCGGTTTCCGAAATATGTGGAACAAAATGTTCCTGAACACCTGCGTCCCTGGGGCGAGATCAAGACTTGGGATGGTCGCACCTATGGCCGCCACGAAGGGATCTATAATTTCAAGATTGGTCAAACAGGATTGAAACTCAATACCAAGGATCCTGAAAAATATTTTGTGACCGGTTTCAATCAAAAAGAGCGGACCGTCATTATAGGCGAAGAACAGCATTTAATGCACAATGAGTTGATCGCGAAAGATGCAAATTGGGTGGTGCCCTTAAATGAATTGCGCCCGCTACATTGCCAGGCAAGATTAGGCCCTCGAACTCCCGAAGTTTCATGCACCGTCGTGGTGTTTGAAAACGGGCAACTCCATGTCCATTTTGCCGAACCGCAAAGGGCCCTGACTCCGGGACAAGCCATCGTGTTTTACGATGATACGGAACTTTTGGGCGGTGCGACCATTGAACGTGTGGCGGTCTCTCTGCCTGTGGGACTTGGTTCTCCTATTTGAGATTTGCGATGAAGTACTATCTCATTAAAACATTGGGCTGCAAAGCCAACCTCTATGACTCCAACCGAATCGAATCTGAACTCCAAGCCAAAGGCTGGATGCCTAAAGGGCAATTCGAAATTGACCCAGACGCTGAAGTCCTTTGTATCATCAATAGCTGCACCGTGACCGACGAGGCCGATCGCCAAAGCCGGAAACTGGCCACCAAACTGAGACGCGATTATCCTCGGGCTCAGGTTGTGCTCACGGGATGTGCGGCCGAAGTAAATCCTGAACTTCTGTCAAAAGAGCCTGGGGTGCACGCTTTGGTCGTGAGTAACCGCGAGAAGCATCTTATTGTGGAGCGAATTCTTGCAAAAATAAGCGGCCCGAGTGCCGGCTCCCACCCCGCGTTCAGTGATAAAACTTGGGAAGCGGATGCTCCTTTTGCAAAAATTCAAACCGGGGTTCTCAAAAACCACACGCGCACTTTCCTGAAAATTCAGGAAGGGTGCAATTCCTTTTGCACTTATTGTATTATCCCTTACGGCAGAGGAACGGCTAGGAGTCTTGCGCCGCAAGAGGTGATCGCGCAAATCAATACGCTCGTCGACGCCGGCACAAAAGAAATCATCTTAACGGGCACGAACCTAGGCGAATATGGCCATGACAGCTCAGATCCCAGTTCTTTAGAGGACCTTGTGAAAAGGATTCTAGGGGACACGCAGTTGCCCCGGCTTCGCGTGAGTTCCTTGGATCCTAAAGAAGTGACACCTGGGCTTGTGCGGATGATGATTGATGATTCAAGGTTTTGCCCCCATTTTCATATTTCCCTTCAACATACCGAGGACCGGATTTTGCGTTTAATGAAACGAAAATATCGATTCAAAGAAGTGAGTGAATGTTTTGATCGAATTGCGTCGATACCGGCCTTGCACTTTGGACAAGCCGGCGTTTTCGTGGGAATGGATTATATCACGGGGTTTCCGCAAGAATCAGAAAAGGAGTTTCAAGCCTCCTATCAGACATTAGAAGCCCTGCCTTGGACGAGACTTCATGTTTTTCCTTATAGCGAACGTCAAGGTACCGCAGCCACTCGCTTGCCTCATCCCGTTCCCAAACCAGAGCGCATCAAAAGAGCACGTCTTTTGGGAACGCTGAGTTTACGGCGCTTGAACGCTTTTTATGAAAACACCCTGAGTCTCCCGCGTATCCGCAATGTTCTTTTTGAGCAACCCGGCCGCGATGGGCGTGGAGGGGGGCACACCCCTAATTACCTTCATGTGATTGTCGAAAACGTGGACGTATCTGGCCGACGCAATACCATCGGGGATGTGATCCCCTTACGGCTCGAAACACATCCGAGCTCGGGTGAGGTCTCTCTCATCGCAAAGATTGTAGACTGAACCACCGAGTCGCTGAATTATTGGTGAGATTGGTTTCACCTAACGATTTGGCAATCTCAACACTGATTCCGGCGATTTTTCGAAGCCCATCTTTAGGAATTCGAACATTCTCAAACCGTAAAATCTGAAACTCCCTGGCCGCAAGGGCCGCAATCTCAAGCGGCTGTCCGATGCTTTGCCAAACCGGATCACGCGATTCGTCACCGCCTAGGAAATTGCTGCGCAGGCTGAGGGTCGAAGGGTGGGAGAGACTGGCCCCCATGTTGCGAACCTTGACCGTGACATTGGCCACAATTGAAGTCTTGGTAGCACGCAGCGGCTCCCATTGAATATCATCCGAATAGAGTGCTAAATCCGGATCAATCGTCTTAAGGCGAGAATCCAGAGGGATGGAGTTAAAATCGATGGGGGAGTTCTTGGTGACCCACGTGCCGATGGATCGCCACGCCTCAACTCCGGAGTCCTTCAGGGTATCCATTGAAATCAAGCCTGGAATTTTTGAGTTCATAAATTCGATTGTGTCGATGATCGAAGTGTTCACGACCATCTGATAGGTGCGCGAGTCATCCAAGGGTTCGCCCCGCACAAGAACCTTGCGAATCGGAAGATCCAAGGAGGAGGGGGACTCTAGAAAAATAGACTCTCCAGGCAGATGCTCGGCCGCGGAAACTTTTGCGGCTTTTTTTCTTTGGGCGCTGAGCAGCTCGGGGCTGAACACAACCTCAATATTGGAGAGCGCTAAGGAACCGTCGGGGTTCAAAAGAGTGGTGGCTGCCAGGAAGTTCAAAAGTCGACTAAGTACTTTTCCCGTAATCCCCAACGTTTGAAGGGTCCAGGCTTTGCCGGTATCCGGGTGGTAAATCCCAGGGTTGCTGTTAAACACATCCGCCGTGCTGAGGGTGCCGCGAGGAATTCTGCCATAGATAAAACTCATATAATCCAGCGCAAAATCGCCAGAAACAGCATTGAGGTAAGCATCGGTCGCAAAACTGCCCATCAAAGGAGCTACGCCCTCATCGCCCAGTTCAAGATGGCTTTCGCCAAGCTCATCATGAAAAACGGGACCCTGCTCAGCTTCAATCTCTGCTTCGACACGAGTCACAGATGCCGCAATCTCAGGATTTTCCGGCAAGAGCGAATCAACTTGGTGCAGCCTGGAATCGACCAACTTCAGCTTGCCGGATTGGAATTCCATTTTGACATGGCCCAAGTACTGACCATGGCATCCCGCCTCGACAAGCCATCCATCGGCTGCGCCCATTCGAGAGACAACCACGGGCTTAGTGTATTTGTGATGATCATGAGCACCGATCACCAGATTGATTTGCGGAATCGTCTGGAGAAGTATTTTATTAACCGCAGAGCTATTGTGGGAGATGACCACAATGCCATCGACGCCCTTTGCCCCTGGTGCCCCTGTCGAAAGATGCTTCACGAGTTCACGAGTCACCGCGAAGGGATCCAGGATCTGCACGGGGGCCAGGAACTTATCGTAGATAAATTCGTAGGTCACAAGCCCAACAAAAGCGATGTGCGCACCGCCAATTTCGCGAATCACAAATGGAGGAACCTTGGCCGTCAAATCCGGGCGTCGAACAAATTGATCAAGCGAGATGTTTGCGGCCAAAATTGGAAATTTAGGATTCGCGGCCTCGATGGCATTGAGCAATACGTCAGCACCGTTGAGCCAATCATGGTTACCCAGTACCGCCAGATCGTAGCCGATTTGATCCATCAAGTGCAACGATTCGCGCCCGGCTCCGGGAAGGTAGTAGATATTGCCTTCAGACCAATCGCCGCCATCGACAAGAATCGTGTTCTCATTGTCGGACCGAAACCGATCGACCAGAGTCTTGAGTCTGGCAAGACCGCCCAATTGGAGTCCTGATCTTGAAGGACGAAAATGAGAGTGGAGATCGTTGGTGTGAAGGATGTTGATCTGCACGGGGGGTGAGGCAAAAGCAGAGATCGCACCCAACCCTAGCAAGCACATACATGAGACAAATATTCTTTTAGCGTTCAGCATTTCTTAGAAACCCTCCAGCTCTAAGTGACGGTCGACTTCAGGAATCAAGCTACCAAACGGAGGCGATTATGCAATCGGAGAGTGAGGGCACAATAAGGTGCGTCATTGAGTTTTTCTGGGTTTTGTGGGCTTTTGCGTACCCGCGGTGTTGCAGCAAATCATGCAAAACCAGAGGGTGAGATTGGAAGTGGGATTATCCGAAAGTGATTTGCTCGCTTTGAAACGAATACCTTAATCCAGAAACCGAAATACGATTAGGACTTTTCTCTACGATATTGCGAATTTATCCTTGCAATGACTTTGCCCGTGAGTTATATACCTCTACGATGTCCGCTGGCCACCCAAAAAATAAAATCTCCAAGCCCAGAGCGCCAAAAGCTTCAAGACCCACCCAGCTCTCACTGCCGCTTGCCGGCCTCAAGACCGGAAAAGCCGCCAAAGAACATGGCGGAGAAACGTACGCAAAATCGGGCCGTCGTAAAACCGCGCGCCCTTTTGATCCCGAAAAACCCCTGCACATCACGATGCGCTCATCACTGGCGGTTGAAGAGCGCTCTATGCTTCACCCTAAACGCGCGCGCATTATTAAAAACATTGTCTATGCTGCCGCCAAACGACAGAGAATCGAGATAAAAAAATATGTGTGCGTGGGAAACCATTTGCATATCCTGCTTCAGACTAAGGCTCGGCGTATGATCCAAGCCCGGCCGGCACTGCGGGCCTTCTTGCGAGAGGTGGGCGGGCTCGTCGCGCGTGTGGTGACAGGCGCTGAAAAAGGGCACCCCCTAAACTGGTCCACCCAAAAGAGGCGGGGAGACTCTAAAGAAAAACCACGATTCTGGGATTACCTCGCCTGGTCTCGCGTCGTGACTTGGGGCAGGGATTTGCTAGGTGTCGGCAAATATTTTCTAAAGAACGAATACGACGCTATCCATATTCTTACCCTAAACAACTGGCCCGACCTGACTTTGCAGGACACCAGAGCCTCCCCAGGCTAATCGCGGCGCCGAGGCGCGAATTGCTCCTTTTCGACCGCTGACCGTACAGCCTACCCGATACAAGTTGAACCCTGTTCGCAAGATCCTTGCACGAGGCTATTGAATCATGGCGATCATGCGAAGACGGCTTCGTGTTTTAGGCACCACTAGATTGAGCATATTGTTGGGCATTCCCCACGCTTTCAGGTTATGCTTAGAGCAGGAACCCATGACACCGCACTCAAAAATCAAACTCGTCATCAGTGACTTTCACCTTTCAAAGGGCAAGTGGCTGCCCAATGGGAAACGCAATCCGCTTGAGGATTTTCACCAGGACGAACGATTCAACGAGTTTTTAGAACACTATAGCACCGGCGCGTACAGTGAAACGGAAGTCGAGCTCATCATCAACGGTGATTTTTTTGACCCCCTCGCGGTCGTGCCCGCTCAAGCAGGGCATCTCGAATATCCCCTTGAGGTTGAAGAACCTGCGGCGGTGGATAAATTCAAGAAGATCTTAGAAGGACATCCTGTCGTAGTCGCCGCGCTGAAGGCGTTTTTTCAGCGTGGCAAGCGGGTCGTGTTTCGTTGGGGCAATCACGACGCGGGATTACTCTGGCCCCTGGTTCAAAATCACTTAAGAGACGTGTTCGCCCCCCCAGCCCCAGGGCAACTGAGTTTTCAGCAAGCACCCTATCTCTTTGACCGCATTTTAATCGATCATGGCCACCAGTTTGAAGCGCTCAATCAGTTTGATGAGAGCAATATGTTCATCCAGCGCAGGACGAGTGAGGGCTCGAAACTCATTCAAAACCTGCCGTTTGGGAGTTTTTTTGTTTTGGGGTTTCTCAACCGGGTCAAGCTGCAGCAACACTTCATCAACCAGGTTCAACCTTTTCGTAATTATCTGAAGATTTTGATTCTGTTCAGCCCGATTTTCTTTTTTATCAACGGCGCGCGCGTGATCTGGTTTTTCATCAAGATGCGCTTCATTACCCATCCCATGCGGTTTGCCCGTTTTAGAAAAACCATCCTGCTGATGCTTGAAGCGATTCATAGGCCCTCGCTTGCCGAAATCGCAGAAGAGAGACTTCTCAAGCCCGAGCCAGATATGCCGGAAATTGACACTTTGATTTTGGGGCATAATCATCAAGCAGGGGTTCAAATCTTTCCGAGCGGAAAACAGTACATTAACACCGGCACCTGGACGCCAATAACGAGTCTTGAGATGTCCACCCTGGGGCATCGAATTCTGCGCACCTACGCCCTCATCGAGTACCTTGAAGGGGAGAGTAGAGCACGGGCCACTTTGAAGATCTGGCATGGCCAGCCGCAGATTCACGAGGATTATAGTTAGACTCTAACTATTCGTAACGATAACGCTATTTATCTCAAGCTCCTCGGTTGACAAGTTTAGGCAACTATTATATGACACTCCCAGTAAATGTGCTTTAACCTTGCGAAAATGCGGAAGTAAAATGCAACAACCTGAAAAGCTCCAAGAAAAGACTCAAGACAAGCTCCAACTCCGGCTCAAATACAAGTTTCTCGATCAAGCCCTTCTGATTCAATCCCTCACGCATACTTCTTACGGACACGAATATTTATCCGAACAACCCGTGGCTCGGCGAGATAACGAGCGCCTGGAGTTCTTAGGCGATTCAATCTTGGATCTCGTGGTGTCTGATGTCCTTCTCGAGACCTTCCCCGACGCAAACGAAGGGATTCTCTCAAAAATGCGGGCGGCAGTGGTTAACGAAAAAACTTTGGCCGAGGTCGCCAGATCCGTGGGCCTCAATGACTGCGTCCGACTTGGTAAAGGGGAGTCGATTTCTAAAGGAAACGAGAAACCCTCCATTCTTTCGAGTACGCTCGAAGCCCTTATTGCCGCTATTTACCTGGATGGGGGTTTTCAAGCGGTTTTCCCAGTCGTTCGATGCCTCTTTGAGCCCCTGTTTGCGGAGGGGCAAGCCCTGATGACCCTGAGCGATCACAAAACCATGCTGCAGGAAGCAGTTCAGGCTCGCTGGAAAATCACCCCAACCTACCATTTGCTTGGAACAAAGGGACCGGATCACGCCAAGAAGTTCGAAATCGAAGTCCGAATGAGTGGCAAAGCCCTTGCGGTTGCCCTCGGCGCCTCGAAAAAAGAGGCCGAACAAGCAGCAGCACGTGCAGCCATGCGAGAAGTCGTGTAGGGTACACTCATGAAATCAGGTTTTGTCGCAGTCATTGGCCGCCCAAACAGCGGAAAATCCACTCTTATCAATCAGATCTTAGGAACAAGGCTCTCAATCGTTTCTCCTAAAGCTCAGACCACTCGGGAAAAAATCCTGGGAATTCTGACCGAAAAGCAGGGGCAGATCGTTTTCATGGACACCCCCGGCATTCACAAAGCCAAAGATGGCGGTATCAACGAATTTATGGTGGGCGAAGCGCGATCCGCGATCGAAACGCCTGGCGTGATCTGGTATCTTGTCGACCCGGCGTCTCGGATCGAGCACGAAAAAACGGTGATTGAACTCTTAGGAAAGTCCGGCGTGCAAAAACGCTCTTCGTTGATGCTTCTCATGACCAAGTCCGATCTCAGTCGTGGCGCGATTGTTGGAAAACTCAGGGGTGAAGTGGTGCAGGCCCTCGAGGCCCTGGGTTACAAGGTTCACAGCGATTACATGATTTCGGCTTTAAAAGACAAAGGCGTGAAACCGCTGCTTGAAGCCACCTGGTCGATCTTGGAAGAGGGGCCTCTGTTTTATCCCGACGAAGAACAGCTGTCGGATCGTCCCACGCGTTTTTTTGTGGCCGAGATGATCCGTGAAAAATTGTTTCTGCATTTGGGTGAAGAAGTACCCTATTCGTGTGCCGTCGAAATCGATAAGTTTCAAGAATCCTCCAAACCCCCACGAATCGAAGCGACGATTTATGTGGAGCGCGAGTCTCAAAAAGGGATGGTCGTGGGAAAAGGGGGGAGCAAGATCAAGGAACTCGGCCAATCCGCAAGAGCGGAAATCGAGGCGTTTCTGGGACATAAAGTTTTCCTGGGCCTTAACGTCAAAGTATTAAAAGAGTGGACCCGTTCTCCGGAGGCCATGAAGCGCTTCGGCTACAGGCTGAAGAAGAAGAAGGATGCAGCAAGATGACAAATCCAGAAACTCAGGATGTATTGCCCGTGCCGCACGAGCTGCCCTCTCTGAGGGTGGTCGTCATGGGGCGCCCTAACGTCGGCAAAAGTACGTTATTCAATCGGTTGCTGGGCCGCAAACATGCACTGGTTCATGACGAACCCGGCGTCACGCGCGATCGTATCGAAAAAAATGCGGTGTGGTGGTCTCAGGGCGTGGAACTTCCGATTACGCTGGTGGATACCGGTGGCGTGGGCGGCGAGCGTTTTGCCGAGGAGATTCAGCGTCAAGTGGACATGGCGCTGGCCGAGGCGCACATTGCCATCTTGGTTTTTGACGGACAATCCGGCGTAACCGCCGCGGACGAGGTGCTTGTTCGCAAATTGCATTCATCAGGCGTTCAAAAGCGGATCCCGATTATCGCCGTGGTCAATAAAGTCGATGCACCCCAACACGAAGATTCGGTGACCGACTTTCATCAATTTGGATTTGATTCGCTGATCGCCATTTCTGCCGAGCACAATCGCGGGGTTGAAGAACTCAAAGAAACCGTGGTGGAGATCACAGGTTTTGCAAGTGAGTGTGCCAAATGGTCTGAAAAGACCCAAAAGAAGGCCACACGAAGTGCCGCGGGCGCCCCTACGACCAAAAAAGAGATTCAACAAGAACGCGAAGAGATTCAAGAAGAGCGTGAAGAAGAACGGATGAAGGCCGACCGAATCCCCCGTATTGCGATCGTGGGACGCCCCAATGTCGGCAAAAGCACTTTGCTCAATGCCCTTTTAGGTCAAGAGCGCATGATCACCAGCAATATCGCAGGCACCACGGTCGATGCGGTGGATTCGGTGATTGAGATGGGTGGAAAACCCATGATTTTTGTCGATACGGCCGGGATCAGAAGAAAAAGCAAAACGGAGCAAGGCGTAGAAGTGCTCTCCGTTATCCGCGCCAAAAAGGCACTTGAAGATGCGGATCTGGCCATTCTTCTTTTAGATGGTGAAACGGGCCTTACCGATCAGGACGAAAAAATCGGAGGCCTGATTGAAGAGGCCGGGTGCTCCGTCATCATTGCGATGAACAAGTGGGACACGCAATTGCGCAATCCTGAGTTCCCCCGAAATGTCGCAGCTGATGTGATTCGAGAAAAGATGGCGTTTCTCAAATACGCCCCTATTATTTTTGTGAGTGGCCTTCAGGGCAAGGGGTTTGAAGACTTGGGCGCGCTCATTGAGGACATTCTCAAACAACGCTCGCTTAAGATTCCGACTCACGAATTCTCGGAGTTTATTCGCCATGAAACTGCGGTTTATAACCCGCAGAACGCCAAATTTTTCTTATGCCATCAGACCTCAAGGCATCCGCCCACTTTTGCATGTCATGCGAATAACCCTGACCACGTGAACTTCAGTATGCGTAGGCATCTGGTCAATGCCCTTCGGGAGCGATTTGGCTTCATGGGCAGCCCCGTGCGCCTGCTGGTGCTTGAAGGCAAGAATCGAAAAAGCGTGCCTCAAAAGAAGGTGCTGACTAATAATCAGAAGGTTGCGAAAGCCAAAGGCGACAGAGCTAAATCACCAGGTAAAAAGAAGATTCGCTGAGACGGTATATAATATCCCGGTGAGATCATCTATCCCATTGGAAGTCTGAAATGTGGTCGCGTGAGTGTCTTTGAAACTAACGAGATGGGCTTTGCCTTCAATCTCAAGATAGGTTTTGCGGGCTTTGAGCACGAACTCAAGGCCGCCGCCGGCACTCATTCCAAATCCGGAATCCGTGACAGAAGTCCCCTTAGAATAGGAGTTTTCGGCTTTTGAAAAGTTTCCGACCCCCACCAGCACATAGGGATTTGCGAAACTGAGGGCAGCCGAAAGATTCTTGGTATCAAAATAATATTTAAGATCCGCGCCGATATGAAAAAGGGGAACATCGACGTGGCCGCCTAGATCTTCAGTCGTCTCGTAATAATGGGTTACGGTGAAAATACCGATATCGATGGCAAAGTTAAAATCAAACCAGTAGTGGACTTTGAAGTCCAACATGGGAAACCCACCGTTCCACAAGAGACCGCGGTTGCCGGTGAGGCCTTCGACACCGAGGCCCAGGCTTACGCCAAAAAATCGGCCGAACTGCAAGAATTTGGTGTCCGCATCTTCATCAGCCTGCTCATTGAATTCGCCGTACTCAGTAAACGGCGTCGTGGCAAAATCGTCTTCTTCGGGCTGATAAACTTTAGCGCCCGCTTTGCCACCACCACCGGCCGCAGAGGGTTCAACAGCAAAAGCCGAGGAACTCAAAAGTGCACTTGAAGCAAGGACACTGAAGGCCAAGACGGTGAGGAAAATTTTTAGCTTAGAAATAAAAATGAATTCCCGCATCTAGAAAGCTCACGCCCAAGGTTCTAAGCGCGTAAGCGCCGCTCATGTTGTTAAACGTTCCACCCGTTTCGACGGCAAAGCCCAGGCTTTCGATCCCGGGGATAAAAAATTCTGCGCCAAAGCCTCCGAGCACTTCAATGCCCGAATGCGAATTGCCCGAAAGAACGCCAAAGCCCGTCATGAAGTAAAAATTGAGATTGGTTTCCAAAAAGATATTCTTGAAAACTTTGCCCGCCGCTACAGAATTTCCGGGCGAGCCGGTGAAGATTCCGACGATCGCCTCAATGGCAAAATCGCGCGAAAGGCCATATTTAAGGCTCACCCCTGGATTGGATCGGTAATTGGGCGCATTGCCAAATTCGTTGTTATAGCCCAAGCCCAATCGGCCTTGAACCTCGCGCGCGTGCGCGGGTTGCGCAAAAGAGGTGAGCGAAAGGACAACTAAAATGACGCTAAGCGCCCTACTAAGCCCCCCCTTGAACACCGCCTGCCATCTTAAGTGAAGAAGATCTTTCATGTAATCTAAGGTTAACCGCACCCTTTCTTTTTGACAACCCCCGAAGACTCCTCTAAATCTTTGATATGTCACTTACTGGAAACAATACGCAAACAGGTGAAGTTCAGTCTCCCAACGTTCCCGCCAATCAGGGCTTCATGGCCTCGATCTATGGTTTTTTTGACGGAATCGCAAAACATACTAAGGGCGTAGCCCTCTTGGTTGCTGCGATGGTCGTCATCGGCGTGGCCATTGCCTTCGTCATGAATCAACGCGATGAACAGGCTGTATCAGGGAGAAACGCTCTCTATTCGGCTCATAAATCGATTGAAACAGGGATCAAAACCATGGCAGAGGCCGCGGCGCCAGCCGCCCCCCAACCTGCGGGATCTTCCGTACCTAAAGCAGGTCCAGATCTGAATGCCTGGATGTTTAAAAAGTTTGATGTGGATGCAAAACTGGCTCCCGGCGTAAAAATGCTTGGGGACGTTTCGACAAAGTTCAAGGGAACGCGGCCTGGATTTGAAGCAGAACTTGAGCTCGGTAATCTTTATTTCAATCATGGCGAGCCTTTGAAGGCCGTCCCATGGTTCGAAAAAGCAGCCCTGGGCGCTCCAAGCATTTTTGAGCGTGCATTGGCTTATTCCTCGCAGGGTTATGCGTTGGAAAATGCGGAAAAGTATGGTGACGCGGCGCAAGTCTATGAGAAGGCGCTCAATCTGGGTGAAGAAACACTTAAAGGGGATTTGCTCTTGGCGATGGCTCGTAGTTATGAGGGAGCTAAAGAATTCGTTAAAGCGAAAGGTGTATATGATCGCATCATCAAGGATTTACCAAGCACCGAAGCCGCCAAGTCGGCAGAAAACTTCAAGTCCCAAATTGAGTAGGCACTTGAATCATATGAAAGTCAGTTTCCAGCTTCTGAGTTTGTTGAGTTTAGCCCTCGCGTTCACCAGCTGCACGGGGCGAAACATTCACTCTGATTTGACGGACGACTCCAAGGTTCTCGTGCGCAAATGGACGCTGAGCACCCATGGGGCGTTTGAAGCAGGGGATCATGGAACGGAATATTCAAATCCCGTCATGATCGAAAACACGCTCATTTTTGGAAACCGAAGCGTCGGAGTCATCGCACTTTATCCCACTCTGAATCAACAACGGTGGACGCTTCCCATTCCGGGCGGGGTGGTGAGTGAACTGGCCGTTGAAAAAGGTTTCGTTTATTTTGGCGGTGGCGATGGGTTTCTCTATTGCGTCAATGCTGAAAACGGCCGGGTTAACTGGCGCTATGAACTACGCAACCCCGTTATTTCGCGTCCGACCTTGGATGGCGGAAGAGTCTTTGTCACGACCTCGGACGATACCGTTTTTGCATTTGATGCAGGCACCGGCAAATGGCTCTGGCATTATCGCAGACGCTCATCTCCCGCCGCCACCATTCACGGAGCTTCGGCACCCTTGGTGGATGGGGGAGAGGTGTTGGCAGGTTTGAGTGATGGCTTCTTGGTCGCCCTTGCCGTCAACGATGGCAAACTCAAATGGGAACGCAAACTTCATCACGGCTTGAAATTCACGGACGTCGATGCCTCACCGGTTCTTGAGAGCGGGACGCTGTATGTGCCAAGTTATGACGGATCATTGTACGCGCTGAAGCGCCAAGGTGGCGAGATTCTTTGGCGCTATGATTCAGGTGGCAGCAAAGATGTGGTCATTGAAGGGGCTCGAATATTTTTGCCTTCGAGTGACGGGAGCATTTACGCGCTTCAAAAAGACAACGCGAAGGTCTTGTGGAAATTTGAGTTGGATCACGGCACGCCTACGCGCCTGACTGTGACCGATAAATACATTATTGTCGGCTCCAGTTTTCAGTATCTCTATGTGATCGACAAGGCCACGGGTAAAGGGCTTTATCGCTACAATGCGGGATATAACAGTGGATTTGCGGGATCTCCCTATTTTGATCCTCAATCGGGACGCGTGTACTTCTTATCGGGTGCGGGCAATCTCTTCGCGTTTGCGCTTCGTAAGCCTGCGCGAAAAGTCATGCCGCATGGACAGACCGATCCTTATATTTTCTCAGAGCCCTTTAAGTACGGACTCTAGAATTATTTTTTAAGTTCTGTTGAGGGAGAGGCGGCTGAAGCCGGTTGTCGCTCACTTGCGCCGCTGGTTCCAGGAACCTGTGGTTTTTTTGCGACGTATACCATTGGAGTCGTCTTGATTGTCAGTTGAACTCCGGTCTCAAGAAGCACAAGCTCCAGCTTGTGAATCTGATCTTCGTTTTTCTTCACCTTCTCGCGTTGAGTTTTATAAGCCTTGTAGGCTTCACGCTCACTTCGCGAGGGGAAAGCGACCTGCGCTTTAGGATCTTTGAGCCAAGTGTCAAAAGCCGCCGCACAGCTAAAGCTCTTTGCGACATTTTTGCAGCCTTTGGTATCCTCGAAGGTCTTGAGCTGGGCCACTGATTCTTCGTAAGTTTTTTTGACCGCAGGCAAATGGATATCTCGTAGATCCAGGGCAAAATAGCCCAGGTCTTCGCCACTCATCAGTTTAAGCTCGTCGGGTGTGCGATACACCGAATCGGTAGCGAGCGTGAGCGGACTTGCGAGCCCTGTGAGAGCCAGGCAGATGCCGGAGATCCACAAAACAAGGGGTTTCATGCAAGACCTATCGGCAGGTGCGCGTTAATAGTTGAGTAACTTAATAATGTATTATGGACAGGGATTTAGTGTGGCACAAATCCTAAGAAACCTGCTAGGTTAGGAACACTTTGAGCGCTAAAGGTTTCTTCTTTGAATTGACTCCAGAACGGGTTTTAGACGCGGTTGAAGCCTCAGGGCTTCGCTGCACGGGGCGCTGTATGGCGCTTAACAGTTTTGAGAACCGGGTTTATGACGTCGAGCTTGAGAGCCAAGACGAAGGGGTAGCGCAGAATTCCACTCAAAATCGACGGGTGATTAAGTTCTATCGCCCTGGACGTTGGAGCAAAGATCAAATTCTAGAGGAGCATCAGTTCCTCGGGGACCTGGCTCAAGATGAAATCCCGGTCATTGCCCCCTTGCCGTTTCCCGATGGCGGCACCTTAAATGAAACGCCGGGTGATGCGATCTACACCGTGATTTTCCCGAAAGTCGGCGGACGATCCCCCAGTGAATTAACGGTTGAGCAGTTTCGTCGAATTGGCCGATTGTTGGGCCGAATTCATAACGTCGGCGCCAAGCGCACGGCTGTTCATCGCTTGTCGCTCACGCCCGAAACGTATGGGTTGGGAAACCTCGAGTTTCTCTTAAAGGGCGGCTGGGTAGCCCTTGAATTTGAAAGAAGATATAAAACTGTCGTCACCGAAATCTGCGAAGCCCTCACGCCTGAATTCAAAAAGTTCCCCGAGATTCGAATTCATGGGGATTGCCATCGCGGCAATTTGCTATGGAACGAACAAGGTCCGTTCTTTTTTGATTTTGATGATTTTGTGCGAGGCCCCGCCGTGCAAGACATGTGGCTTTTGCTCCCAGGCCGGGTAGGGGAGTACCCACTAGAGGTCGAAGCGATGGTTGAGGGGTATCGCGAAATGCGTGAATTTGATTCACGATCTTTATCGCTCATCGAAGGATTAAGGGCGCTGCGCTACATTCATTATACGGCTTGGATCGCCCGTAGATGGGAAGATCCGGCTTTTCCGTTGGCGTTCCCTCATTTTAATACCTATCGGTATTGGGAAGAAGCGACGACGGATCTTGAAGAGCAGTTGGGTAGGATTCGCCGTCAAATAACTGCCACTTAAGTTTTTCCAGGGAACCGCCGAAAAATAGGGTGATGAACTTTGCCATTGAAGAGCAATGCCTTATTCGCGCAAAACACCTCTCACGCGTTAGCCTAATCGCTGCGTTGGGACTAAGTGTGTTCGCCCTCGCCGGATGGCGGTTTGGCTTTTCATTAGAAGCGATGATTTCATCTCAATGGCTTTCGATGAAGGCCAATGCGGCCATCGGGACTTTGCTTTTGGGATGCGCACTGCTGTTTGAGGTTTTCCCACCCCGACCCTCTCGAAACGAAATGTTTCTTCATTGGGGACAAAAGGTTGCGCCGTTTTTTTCGATCATAGCCGTACTCATCGGACTCAGCGCTTTAGTTGAGCACGTTTTCAACATCGAATTAAATTTTAATGAGTGGGTATTTAAAGATTATGAGGATCTTCCGGGGGGCGCGCCTCCTGGTCAAATGGCGCTGGCGATGGCCCTGAATCTGGTGTTACTTGGTTTGGCTCGATTAGCGATCAACAAAAAAGTTATGGGCAGGCTCATTGTTTCGGAGGCGCTGACCCTTTTAAGCATATTTGCCACGCTCCCTAGTTTAATCGCCTATCTCTATGGCAGCGCTCGTCCCAGTGAAGAAGTGTTGTATATCCCGATTTCATTCTTCGCCTCCTTGGTCTCACTCAGTCTCGGCCTCACGCTCCTCTTCATTCGACCCACGCGTGGAGTGATGAACACGCTGACCTGTGGAAAAACCGGAGGACTTCTTTTTCGCCAAATGATGCCCTGGGGAATAGGCGCTTTTTTCGGATTCGGACTGGTGCGGATCGTGACCTACAAGCTTGCGATTATTGATGTCGGTTTTGGTATTTCGAACCTCGTGGCCTCGGGAATGATGATCTTGACCGTGACTTTGTGGTATTGCGCACGCCTTGTGAATCGCATCGATGACGAGAGATTGGCCGCAGAGAAGCGCGTTTCGGAGGATGAAGCAAAGGTCAAAGCCGCCGAGAATCAAGCGGTGGTGCAGCTGCTGCGAGAAACCGCTGCCGTTGAAGCCTCGAATTTAAAGACAGAATTTTTGATCACGATGTCTCACGAGATTCGCACGCCACTCAATGGCGTGCTCGGGCTAACCGGTTTGCTCTTGGATACGAAGTTAGATGATGAACAATCAAAACTAGCCAATGCGGTCAAAGTCTCCGCAGATCACTTGCTCACACTTTTAAATGACGTTTTGGATTTTTCCAAGATCGAAGCCGGCAAGCTGCACCTCGAAGAGTTAACCTTTGATTTGCTCCAGCTCACGCATGAAACGAAGAACATGCTCAAGTTTGCAGCCGCGCAAAAAGGGGTAGGGCTATTCATTGACGTTTTCGCTGAAACTCCTTCAACGCTCATAGGGGACCCGGGGCGTTTGCGCCAGGTTTTGACAAACCTCATCGGAAACGCCATTAAGTTTACCGCGCAGGGGAGTGTCAGCCTCCGAGTTCGCGCGCTCTCCCAAGGCGATCAAACCGCGCAGCTCTTTTTTGAGATTCAAGATACGGGAATTGGGATTTCACATTCTGGTATCAAAAAACTCTTTCAAGCCTTCTCCCAAACTGATTCTTCAACCACGCGCAAATATGGGGGCACGGGACTCGGCCTTTCGATCTCCAAACAGCTCGTAAAAATGATGAACGGCGAGATCGGCGTTTCAAGTCAAGAAGGGCAGGGCTCCACTTTTTGGTTTACCATGGAGTTCAAGAAGGACCTCACCCCCGCCCACGCACAAAAGCCAGAAGAGCAGGGGAGTCCCCTCCCCCAATTGACGGGCCGGATTTTGGTTGTCGAAGACAATCCGATTAATCAAAAAGTCGCGCTGGCCATGCTCACAAAACTGGGTTTCAGGGCCGATGCCGTCGGCAATGGCAATGAAGCGCTCGCAGCCCTTCACACCCTGCCCTATGATTTGGTGCTCATGGATTGCTTGATGCCCGAGATGGATGGCTATGAAGCCACTCGTGAAATTCGCAGAAGCTTGCGCCCCGATATTCGAGATCTCCCCGTCATTGCGCTGACTGCAAATGCGGTTAAGGGCGACGACCAGAAGTGCTTTGACGCCGGGATGGACGATTACCTCACCAAGCCCATCAAACGAGACCTTTTAGCTGTGACCATCGTGAAGTGGCTTAGAAAAGGATCGTCTTCAAAAGCCGCTTAAGCCAAACTGCTTAATTCTCCCTTGACGCGACGTTTGGGTTCGCCTATAACGCAATCCATCACGAAGTAGGGGGTTTAAAATGAAATTTAGTTCATTGGTTTTTTTATTGGGTTTTGTTTTTGCGGCGCAGTTTGCTCAAGCCGCGCAAGTCAACACAGGCCGAGGCTCATATGAGATCTTGTCTGCTGAAGTCGTCAGCGCAGGCGCCAGCTGCTATCTGGTAGCGGTTGGCTTTGAGTCGCGTACGCCCTTAAGGGATTGTTTCAGCATTGGTTGTTTCTTTGATCCTGAAGAGGCTGATCAAATGGCGGCTCAGCTTAGGCAGTCCAATGAGCTGGTCTTGACTGTGAAGTACGCCCATGACTGCAAAGTAAACTATCAGAATGATTGGGAAATAGAGTAGGATTTCTTTTGATTGCGCCTTAACCTCTTTAGATCTACAATAGGTCTTAAGAGGTCACGTACCATGAAAGTCGCAGCCGTATCCGAACTCAAAGCAAAACTGGCAAAGTTTTTGCGCCTAGTCAAAGCAGGGGAGGAAATCGAGATTCAAGACCGGGGCGTTCCCGTGGCGATTCTCTCTGCCAAGAAAAGTTCGTTGCCCTTGGGTACTGTTGCGCCTCGAAAAGCGCCCTCAAGGCTCGCATCCCTGCATTTTTCCGTTAAATTAGATCCTCACGTCGATGTTGTTGACGTCCTTATGCAGGACCGAAAAAAACGATGATCGCTTATCTGGATTCATCGGTACTGCTCAGGGTGTTGTTAAACCAGCCCAAAGCGCTCATTAATTTCGCTGATCTTAAAAGGCCTGTTGCCAGCAAACTCCTAAAGCCTGAATGCCTGCGGAGCTTAGATCGTCTTCGCATCCAAGGTCATTTAAACGAGGCTCAGTTTTTAAGTGCTAGTGAAGAACTCTACGATGCCCTGGACTCTGTCGAATTTATCGAGATTGATAATCGCGTTTTGGATCGAGTGGGTTCGAGTTTCCCGCTGGCCCTGGGAACGCTGGACGCGGTTCATCTGGCCTCGGCCATCGTGTGGCGAGAGAGCTTTGGCCATGATTTGAAGTTCTTGACCCATGACGAGGAGCTTGGCAAGGTGGCGAAGGCCTTGGGGTTTCAGGTATTTGGGTGTGCCTGGGGGGCTTAGTTTTGGCTTGGCCTTGGGTCTGATAAGAAGTATTATGTAAACTGATAGCTAGACGGGGAGAATTCGGACGAACCCTGCTTCTCCATAGGCTTTAATTCTCGAATCATCGGTCACCAAAACTGCCCCCATTTTTCTTGCGGTTGCGACCAAAATCCGATCTGCGGGATCGCCGTGAAACTCCCCTGGCAGCCGCGTGCTCTCAACTGAGATTGCGGGCAGCAAAGGCGCAAGAGAGATCCCCGGTGCCGCCAACGCCTGCTCCACCCAGTCCAAGCAAGACATTGGAAAAGTTAAACGTTGTTTAGCCTCCAGCATGGCGACCTCCCAAACGGAGATCGCGGCAACTTTCAAGGAATTTGCTTTTGAAGCTTTCTCAATGACCGCAAGACTTTTTGAATGCGCTAGTCTTTGGTTTCCACCAATGAGCCAAATCCAAACATGAGTATCCAGAAGTATAAGATCAGTTTTCGACATCCCACTTCTCTCCGATCGGCCCAACAATGTCTCCGTGAATTGATACCGAGTCTTTTAGAAAACCAAAAACAGATGGCGTGCGTTCATCCCCGTCAACGGGAACGAGCTTGGCAACGGGCTTGCCGTACTTGGTCACGGTCACTTCTTCATGGTTCTTCTGAATATCGTCCATGATGCTCAAACACTTGGCTTTGAATTTTCCAGCAGCGATTTTCATAACGACTCATACCTGCTTTCGTTAATAATGGTATCATGGTCATAACTAATGGTCAAGATATTAATGTTAAGATATCCATCGGTATTACCTGTATCGAGACAGGCTCGCAGTCCGCTTTACATGGGGTATATTCATAGATATACTCATAAGTATATAAGGAGCTCGCACGCATGGGCAAACCCCTCATGATTCAACCCGAAGATGACAAGCGAATCGAAGCCCTAAAAGGAAAACTCGGCACTAAGACTAAAGTCGATGTGGTGCGTGCGGGACTCACCCTCCTGGAAGCTGAAACTGAAAAGCATGAACGAATCAAGCGCTGGATAAAAGCGGCGAAACTTGTCGCGAAAGAAAGCGCTGAAGTGAATGAAGAGTTTCGTCACGCTTCATTGCTTAAGAAAATATGATCAAAAAACTATGACAACACTCTTACCAAAGCGTTGGCACCTTTACGTCGTAGACCTTGAACCTCGTGTCGGCACAAAGCCCGGCAAGCAACGACCCTGTCTTGCGATTCAACCCTCAGAGTTTTCCGAAGCCGGTCTGGGCAGCACAGTGGTGCTTCCCCTCACCACCCAGACGCGAATTTCGGATGCCTATCCCCTGCGCGTAAAGTTTCCAGCGGGGACATGCGGACTTGAAAAAGAGAGCGAAGCATTGGTGGATCAAATTCTCGCTTGGGACAATACACTTTTTCGCAAAGAGCTTGGCGAGCTGCCTGTCGCGTTACAGGAACAAGTGAAGCGCGCGCTTATGGATTTTTTGGATCTGAGCTGAGTCCTAGCTCTGTACTTTCGGGAGCGTAAACTTAAACACTGCTCCCGCCCCCACCGAACTCGTAACCGTGATCTCGCCCTTGTGCCGCTGCACAATCTTTTGGACCACGGATAATCCGATCCCGGTGCCTTCATACTCTTCTTTTGAGTGCAGCCTGCGAAACGGCTCAAAAATCACATCGGCTTGCTCCTGGGGAAAACCAATGCCGTTATCCGCAATCGAAACCTCATAGAAACCAGCCGAAATATCCTTAACCTCAACACGCACTACCGGCGGCTCGCCCGGTTTTGAAAATTTAAGCGCGTTGCCCATGAGGTTTTGAAACAACTGATGCATCTGCCTGCGATCCGCCGTCACCTTGGGAAACTCGCCCACGGCCTCAAGCGTGCCGTTCGTGCTTTGCACGCGCGCCTGCAAGTCGTCGCGCACGTTTCTGAAAATGCGCCCGAGATCGACTTCTTCCATCGGGCTTTTTTCGCGGCCCACGCGCGAATACTGGAGCAACGCCTCGATGAGGCCCTTCATGCGAAGGCTCGCCTTTTTGATGCGCACAAAATAGTTCTGACCCTGTTCATCGAGTTTGTCCGAATACTTGGTACTGATCACATCCCCAAACGAAATAATCGTACGAAGCGGCTCCTGCAGGTCATGAGACGCAACATAGGCAAACTGCTCAAGCTCACGATTTGAGCGCTCAAGTTCGATTTTCATCTTATCCAGCTCATCGCGCGAAGCCGTAACCTCTTTGAGGCGCCCGATCATCTGGTCAAAAGAGCGGGCAAAATGGCCAATCTCGTCACGGCCCGAGTGTCCGATTCGAAAGTCGAAGTTCCCCTCCCCGACCACTTTGGCGGCGTGTTCAAGCTTTGCAAGCGGTGCGAGAATGCCACGCGAAAAGGGGATGGAAATTAGAATCACGAGGAAAATAGTCACGAAAATAATGAGGATCATGAGGTTTCGAAGGAGCGTGATCGGGCGATATGCCTCAGCCTCGTCAATCTTGCTCACCAATCCCCAATTTAGAGTTGGGACAAAACGCCAAGCTGCGATCACAGGCTTGCCACGATAATCAAGCTGCAGACCGCTGCCGGTCTCGCCTGCGATGGCTCTTTGAATGGCGCCCGCGATCTGGCCGCCCGCAAGAGGAACCTTAAATTCAAAGGGACCAAAGCGGCTGTTTCGGAGCCGATTCATGAAGACAATGTCTGAGCCCTCTTTTGTCGCAATTAAGGTTTCACCCGTCTCGCCCAGGCCCGAGAGATCCTGGATGAAGGAGAAAACATGCTCCATCGAAACCTTCATGGCGACGACGCCCACAAACTTTGCGTTTTCAAGAACCGGCGCCCAGTAGAAGCAGAAAAAGCTCCCGGCTTCTTTGAAGATATAGCCAAAAACTCGGCCCTGTTTGGCGCGGGTCAGGAGTTCTTGATCAAGCACTCCGCCCACGCGATAATGCTCATCACTCTCCCCTACCATGGCGCGAATGCGGCCCTCGCCATCGGTGACCAGGATCTCGCGGTAAAACTTCTTTTCGTGAAACAAGGCGGCGAAATCCCGATCCATCACTTTTTTAGATTCAAGGGCCGCTTTGGGGTTTGCCCGAAAAGTTCCAAGAAACGTGAAAACGCTATGACCTTGGGCAATGGCGGAGAGGTCCTGCCTGACGTCCGAGAAGAACCACTGGATCTGCTTTTCTTTGGCCTCGGCGATGTGACTTAAGCTCATGGCAATGGTAGTGGCGAGCTCCTTTTTGGCATTTGAAAAAAACAGGTATGAGGCTGCAATCAAGGGAAAAATACTTAAAAAGAGCCATACGATAACGAGTCGGTTGCGGATCTTCATGAGCTTCCCAATACCGCCTCTAAGAATCTTTTGCGCCCGATGGGTTTCACCAGGAACTGACTCACCTTGCATTCGTCAGCGCGCGCTTTGACGCTCGCTTCGGTATCGCCGGTGAGAAGAATGATCAGGGCGGGCTTGGCTTTTAGCGATGCTTCGTGCGCGCGGATCGCTGCTGCGGCGTCGATCCCGGTCATCTCCGGCATTTGATTGTCCAAGATCACAATCTCGTGCTGCGACTTTTTGAAGAGCTCAAAGGCAAGGCGGCCGTTTTCGGCCGTATCCAATCTGGGCTCGGCAACTCTGAGATAGGCGCCATAAAGCATGAGGCTTTCGGGTGAGTCATCGGCGATGAGAATTTTTTTACCCTTAAGAGAAGTGAAATCAAAATCCTTGGCTTGATCGGATTTTTCGCGGGCGCTCTGCTCTACGGTAGGTTGAGCGGCCGTCTCGAGAGGCAGCGAAAAGGAGAAGACAGCGCCGATTTCGGCCCTGTTTTGCGCCGCAATCTCGCCCCCCATGAGGGTCACGAGTTTTTTACAGATCGCCAAGCCCAATCCCGTACCGCCGAACTCTTTGGTGGTATTGAGGCCACCTTGTTCAAAGGGCGTGAAGAGTTTGTCTTGGAGTTTGAGATCGATCCCCTTGCCGCTGTCTTCAACGGCAAAGAGGATGCGCTTGCCATCTGGCGCGCGCGTGACCGAGAGGGCTACGAAACCCCGATGGGTAAATTTGATGGCATTCCCCAGGAGGTTGAAAATGACCTGTCTGATTTTGCGGCCGTCACCTTTGACGAATTCTGGGATGTCAGGACCGAGCACTTGCTTAAGCTCCAGGCCCTTACCGAGCGCTTTGGTTTGAAAAATCTCAAACGCGGTTTTGAGAAGAAGATGCAGATTGAAGGGAGTTTCTTCAAGTTCAAGCTTTCCGGCTTCAATCTTGGAGAGATCCAAGATGTCGTCCAACAGATCCTTGATCGTGCCGCCCGTGCGGCCCATGAGTTCCAGGTACTGTTCGAGATCTTTATTCTTGTTTTCTTTTTGCAGGATCTCCAAGAAACCCAGTAACACATTCAGCGGCGTGCGAATCTCGTGACTGACTTGCGCGACATAGGCCGACTTGTTTTCAGAGCCTTGGACAAGGCGCAGTTCAATTTGTTTACGAATAGTGGCGGACAAAATACAGCGGCAGAGGGCTTCGGACGAGATGACTCCTTTGATGAGGCAGTCATGGGCGCCTGAGCTAACCACTTGTTTGAAGGCCATGGGATCCTGATTGCCCGAGAGCACGAGCAGCGGAATATGCGGCACTTGTGCGTAGATATTAAGGACCGTCTCGGGACCTTTGGAGTCCGGGAGACCTAGGTCACATACAATAATGTCTGCGTTAGCGAACGCGGCTTTACCCTCGGCGAAGGATTTGGCGCGCGTGATCTCGAAGGGGTCAGGGAAATCTTTTTCCACCATCCGCTCAAAGAGATCGGCATCGTCGTCATTATCCTCCAAAAGTAAAATTCGAAGTTTCTTCAAAAACCCCTACCCCTTCCTTGGTAATTCAACGAGGTCTAACCAATAGGTTTTGAACTGCCGGATCATCTCGACAAAATCCGAATTCTCGGCCGGTTTGCGAATATAGGAACTAACGCCTAGGTCATAGCTTTGGAGAATATCTTCGTCAGCCGCAGAAGTCGTCAGCACAATCACCGGGATTCGCTTGAGCACCGGATCGGCTTTGATCAGGCCCAAGGCGGTTTTGCCATTCATGCGAGGCATGTTCAGATCCAGAAGAATGAGTTGGGGGAAGGGGTATTTGATATCGTCATTATACTCCCCTTTTCGCTGAAGATAATCCAACAACTCTTGGCCGTCTTTGACCCAGTAGAGCGGGTTGAGAATTTTGTTTTCTTCGAAGGCGAGCTTGGTCAGGAGATAATCGTCTTCATTGTCTTCGGCGATCACGATGGCGACGGAGCGTTGATTTTGCGCGTTTTGGCTTCTCTCAAGAGGCATGGATCTTTTTATTGTCACTCTGAATGGCATTTATTAAAACGAAAAAGACCTCGCGCGCGAGCCTGCTTTGGAATTAGTGCAAGCGGCCTGGGCAAAGCAGCCCTTTAGGGGGCGAAAGGCGCCAATAAAATGGCGAAGTCCCGAATCGCCTGTATCGATACAGGTCGTACTCCATGTGCATCTATTCAAAGTAGCGATTTACCATCGCAAAAAGGATGCCTTACACAAGGTCTTGCCAAAGGCTAAATAAATAGCTATATTAATAGCTATGAAAGTGAGCATTGCGGAGGCCCGCGCCAATCTTTCCAAACTCCTTCACGCGGCCGGCCAGGGCAAGGAGGTCATCATTACTGATCACAACGAGCCAAAGTTCCGCGTTGTCCCGATCGAGCCCGCGTTTCCTCTGCCGCCTGAAGGAAATTACGACAAATTCATGAAGGAATTTCGTCCAATCCGTCAGAAGAAGTCGGCGAAAGCGGGCGCGGAAATGATCCGTGAAGAGCGAGACGAGCGTTGACCGCGTACTTTTGGGACAGCTCGGCGCTGGCGGCACTTCTTTTCGACGAACGATTTAGCCCCGCGGTGCGCGAATACAATCGAGCACATAAAGCCATTCGAGGCTACGTCTCCTTCTTTTCTGAGCTGGAGATGGAGTCTGTGTTTCAGCGAAAAATCAATCGAGGTGACGTCGAGGCCGGTGACCGTGAGGAGTATCGCTCCCTCGTTCGCGGCCTGCTTTCCAATATGGTTGTCCTGAATACGGATGGACCTTCGGTAGAACAGGCACGCCGCCTGATCAGCGAATATTCGCTGCGTGCGGCGGATGCGCTTCAGCTCGCCGCCGCCAGAGCCCTTCTTGTGCGCTTTGACCGTGTTGAGTTTTTAACGTTCGACGAGAAGCTAAATCGTACGGCGCGGGCCGAGGGGTTAGGCACGCCCTTCCTCGGAAAGGGTGTGGTTTCTTCTTAACCCTACCCTCTTGAAATCGTCAATAAAACCTCGGAATCTCGACTATTTTACTCTCCTTCTAAGCTGTTTTGGGGCCGCAAGTGCACAGGCTTTGTACAGGTGTCTCAACCCCCAGTGTCTAACGATCGTACTAATTTAACTGGCTATTAAGAAAACTCAATCATCTTGCAACCTATCGAAACTACGCGTCTTTACAAAAAAACGCCCAAAGACACAGGTGCAACTCAACCTCCTAGGCCCCATACTTTATTGCAGTGAGTTAAGTTTTCGTAAGAATAGTTGCTCCGTCGACACAAAATTCTCATGAAATCCAAAGGGTATGCCGATTTTTACTATTGAGAACTTTTTGTTTGGTCTTTTGGTGGTCGGTTTTTGAGCCAGTTACGTAAGGCGTGCCCGCAAGTGAGGCACGCGAGTGAGGCGAATATTATGAAGAGAAATGAAACAACGAAAAAAATTTGGTCATGGATCGTCGTCTGGGCGATGGTGTTCAACACCTCGGCCCCAGCCGTTTACGCCACCTCGGCGTTTGCCGCTGCGGAACCCAACCCCGATCTAATTCCATCGCGCCCCACACCCTTTTCGAAAACAAGCGGGCCTGCGATTGTCATGGAGCAAATCGGAAAGGTCCTCTCGATCGAAGGCTCGGTCTTCGTCGATGGCAACCGAGTTTACTCAGGCGTGCCGATCTATCTAGGTTCAGTGATCGAAACTCGAGCAGGTAAAGCGACCGTTTTGTTCGGCGCGGAGACGGTTTTCAAAATTGATGATGAAACACGGTTTAGATTACTCACCTTAAAAGGAACCGAAGCTAAGGGATCCACCAAGGCCGTCGCAGGCAGAATTGCCGGCATGGTCGACTACGG
>CAIRTR010000152.1 GCA_903881565.1 Oligoflexia bacterium
AATGATCCCATCGGCGCCTATTTGGCGAAGTTGGGGCATAATGGCGTAAATAGTCTTAAGGCCGACATTTTGAAAGTGCCGCACCATGGAGCGGATCCGCTAGCGTCTAATGATTTTTTTGATTCCGTTGGTCCTCGTGTGGCCTTGGTGCCCGCGCCTAGTGGGCTGTGGTTGAGCGATCGGTGTAAGAGGGCGAGAGAGTATTTTGAGTCTAAGAAAATTAGGACGTATGTGAACGGGATTCACGGGCATGTGACGGTGATGATTGGGGCGGGGTTGTTTTCGGGCCGGTATGAGGTGAAGGGGGAGAGGGCGTGAGGGGTAAGCGTCCCTCTATGGCAGGGGTGGTACTACCGTTTAATTGGATTGATGATTAAGTGGTTGTTTTTATCGTATTGCTATTATTGGTATTTCTATATGCATACGCAACCGTAATATTGAGACGCTGAATTTATAGGCTAAAAAAACTACCGGTTTACTTTTTTTTCTAAAACCGGTAGTTTTTGATTTATGAGCAAAGATAACCGTGCCTTGATTGGTCGATCGGTCGAACTAAAAGAGCTCACAGATTTTGCCACCATGAAAAAGGCAGGTTTTGTCTATGTTCGCGGACGGCGCCGGGTGGGAAAATCAACTCTGCTCAAGGAGCTGCATCGAACCAGGCCGCATGTCTTTTATTTTTTTGGCGCAGATGATTCGACAGTCCGAGGCCTGCTTGATTCATTTGCTGATCAGTGGGACCAATTCACGGGTAAAGTTCGACTCACGGAACTTAAGAAGCTAAGTTGGTCTCGGGTTTTTTCTGAAGTCTCCGAATACGCGCGAGCTGCGCGAAGTGCGCGGCAAGGGTCTTTACCTCGTCCCTCGGGACTTGTTCTTGTTTTTGATGAGATCCAGTGGATTGCAAAAGCGAAATCTGGATGTGCTGGCGCCATAAAAGAGGCTTGGCTGGACTGGGAACGTCTTGGGGTGAAAGTCATTATTTGTGGTTCCTCCAACAAATTCTTTTTACAAAAAACAGGTGGCGAAGAAACGATCCTCAGAGGACTGAAGACGCGATCAGATATTTGGATATCGCCTTTTTCCTTGGGCCAAGTAAAGCGGTTCTACTTTCCAAAATGGAAGAACGAAGAAGTTGCCTTGACCTATATGATGTTTGGGGGGGTTCCTTACTATCTCAATCGAATTGAAGATCCTGATCGAGGGTTCATTCAGTGCATCAACGACGCCGTTTTTAAGCACGATACTATTTTTCTTGAAGAAGTTGATGAAGTGCTTCGTCTCGAATTTAACGAGCACGGCCTGAGAACCGCGAAAATGGTATTGAGTTGTTTAGGGCTGGACGGAACTACGCAAGCCGAAATTCAAAGGACGACTGGACTTGCGCTGACAACCGTAGCGCGAGCACTTGAAAGCCTCTTGGATTATGGGATTGTGTTTCAGAAAAGTCCCGCTCACGCAAAGAGGCAAAATGATGCAGGAATGCGCTTCTTTATGAAGGATTTTTATCTTAATTTTTATTTTCAAGTTTTGCTCTCTTATAAATCGAAGATTGAATCAAACAAGGCGAAGGGGCTTTTGTTTCCGCAGGTTTTAGGAAATAGTAACGCGCATTACTTCATTCAGAATTTCTCAGGCAAAGCTTTTGAGTTATTAGTGCGATATGTTCTTGAAAGAAGAGTTCCGCCTGATCCGGCGCTTCATCGAATTTTTCATCTGAGGGATTATGAATATGAAGTGTTGTTCTATTGGGACAAAGAAACGGAAATCGATATCCTTCTCGAAAGCCAGACGGATCGAATCGCCCGTATAATAGAGTGCAAATGGGTTGGCGTGGCTAATGATGAAGGGGGGCGATACCTGAAAGAAGTCGTCGGGAAAAAATATATTCCTCCGTCCGCTTATTCGGTTTTGCGGTTTCTCTGTGTGTCGAAGCCTCTCAGTGCCCAGTTTGTCGCGAGTGCGAAAGAGGAGGGGGTGGAGGTGGTTGGGTTGGAGAGTTTGTTCGCGGATGAGTGAATGAGTTCCAAGCAAAATGATTTCATCCAAGACGCTAAGACTTTCGGCATCTGCCTCCTCATTCGCATTTGATCCCACGTTTATTCGTGGTTACCAGCAAGCTTGAGGCGGTTGTGAGGTGCCGGATGATCACACGCTTAGTATTGAGCTAAAGTGGCATTTTGAAAGTACCGCACCATGGAGCGGATCCACGAGCGGATACGCTCGCGTGGCCTTGTATTTATCAATGTCAGCGATTGTTTGAGGATATGGGGACGGAGGGGCGGGTGGGGGAGCTAACGCTTTTTTGAGTTAAAGCTGTGTGTATTCAACGGCTTATAGCCGATAAAGATAGTAATGTAAATCCCAAGTAATACGCTGGTTGTATTGTAAGTAATAGGATGGTATTATTTACCATGAGGTCTAACTATGATTAAAAAATTTACTGCGGTCGGCGGAAGTGTCGGACTCATTTTTGATAAGCCAGTTTTAGATCTTTTTCAGATCGGGAAAGACACGCCTTGCGAAATCACGCCTGACGGCGATGGCTTTAAAGTCCGCATCATCCGTGACGAGCGCGAAAAGAGGATTCGGGAAGAGCTGATTAAGAATGCGATGGATGACGCAAACAAGCGCTTTGGAAAAATGTTTAAGAACCTGGCCAAATGAAGCATCCGCGATTTCTCACCACCGAAGACGTTCTTAGGCTTCACCGCGATCAGATCGACCGCTATGGTGGAAGTAATGGCGTGCGTGACCACGGCCTTTTAGATTCAGCACTCGCACAGCCGCAGGCGGGTTTCGGGGATGAGTACGTCTATAAGGATCTCTTTGAAATGGCTGCGGCGTACCTTTTTCACCTGGTTCAAAATCACCCGTTTACTGATGGCAACAAACGGATTGGCGCTTATTCCGCTATCGTTTTCTTATTCATGAACGGCCTTAAAATAGGTGACGTAGAAGCTGAATTTGAGGCGCTTGTTCTTGCTACCGCTTGCGGTGAGAAGAAAAAGCCAGAGATCGCGGATTTTTTCCGAAAGAACTGCACATGAAAAAGCAATTCGCAGCTTCGGTGCCCTCGGGGAAGAGTATGAAAGCCGGATCAATGCCCAGGGCTGCGCAATAAGGCTGGCTTGGCGAGTTCCGATCTCAACCTTGTCATTTTCGATCAGACTCAGGTTCGACTCCGCAATTGCCTCGGACCTTTTGATTGCTACTCGGGATGGGGGCGACCCCAAAGTTGTTTGGACCATGATTAAAGTTGAGCAGCAGTCATTTAAAATTCTTACGCTATAAGCTTCGCGCTCGGGCTTGCGAGCTTAAAGGCTCGCTCGTCGACGGCGAGCACTTTTAGGAAGTTGAAGGTCTGAAAGCCTGGGGTGTTCGCCCCGCACTTAAGGGACGAGAGGTACTGAGGGGTAATGCCTACCCTCTGGGCGAGATCGGTCTGCGTGCAGTGCTCGCGCTCAATGATCCGATCAATGAAGAGACGAATTTGCGTTGCGATGCTTTCCACCGCTGCCTCATCAAAGCGTTTCCCATCACCAGGCCCGCCCATGGTTTCGCCACAGATTTCGCATTGGAAAACTGAGATCGGCTTTACCAAGAAAACTTGTGGGAAGTCCTTCCAGGGATAGGGGCCAGAGTAGGGCTTGTCTTTGACTTCAAATGATCCGCAGTTACCGCATCTCTTGTTCTTCATGGTCCAAATTCTCCTTTAGGAACTTTAATTCCACCGCTGGTCGTTAAATCCTTTTCAGGCGGATGAAACGAGATTTGCTCTAAGATCCCTTCTTCATCGATGAGAAACTTTACATATCAGGGGCACCCATCGAATGAGATTCCGTAGACGTCAGCTACGCACTTGGGATCGTCCCACTGGATCACACGTTGGATAAAATGCGCGTCCGTTAATGCATTGATGCCACACAAGATGAATGCTTCAACCTCGTCCTCAGTGGTGGGCTGACCACGCAATTTAAAGACCCGAACGACTTGAAATACGGACCGACTGCGAGCTGAGAACCAATACTTGCCTTCGTCGATAAGTCGAAAAACGTCAATCAGTTGATAGCGAGCTCCTGGTGCCACGGATTGAGGATATATTAATCTAGGTAGAAAGGTCAAGGTTAAAATGATATTAATATATAAGTTAATGTCAGTTTAACTTGGCGTTATTGGGTGCGATTGTTTGCGGATATGGGGACGGCGGAGTGAGGGGGGGGTGGGTGGTGGGGCTGCTGCGCGGTATGGATTATACATAATAGGGCTGGCATATCCATACCGTCTCTGTTAAAATCATAGGTATGAAAGCGGGAGTATCATCAGACACACTTAAGGGCGCACTAACTTTGCTTGATGGGGAGTTGGCAAAGGTGAACGAGTTCCGAAGTCTCGTTGTTTGTGGCGGAGGGGCTCTGTCCGTGATGGGGGTGATTTCCAGAGAAACGAGAGACCTTGATGTGATCACTCCTGATATTGATCCAGTTTTACTCAGCGCTGCTCAGGTGATCGCAGCCAAATTGGGATTGGACAGAGAGTGGCTCAATAATGGTCCTTCTGGTTTCATTAAAGATCTAGAAAGTTACTGGGAGCTGCGTACCCAGGTCATTTTTGAAGGAAGCTTTCTAGTGGTTAAGTCCTTAGGACGCAGAGATTTGCTTGCCACCAAGCTTCAGGGTCTTTGTGATAGGGATGAAAATGATTTAGAAGATATTTTGTTCTTGAAGCCCACAGTGCAGGAGATCGAGTCTTTAAGAACGTGGCTTCTTCAGAGAGATGCTTCGGTCTATTGGCCCGAGCGAGTTGACTCTCAGTTATCTAAGCTTGTTGGGAGGATTGCGCATGGAAAATAGCTCCTTTGCTTTGCTTCGTCCTGATTTGATTGCTCTTGGCTTTGGTTTTTACGGAAGTAGTGCAACTCTCGCTCCAGATCCCGAAAAGACGATCCTAAGCATTATTCGTTTATTTGATGAAGAGGTGAAGGTCTTTCATATGCTTCTTGCTTGGGTTGAGCGATTTGGAGATCTGTTGCATGTAGAGAGATTCTCGGCGCTCTCGAGTGGCCTTTCCGGACGAGAGCTCATCATTCTCGGGGTCCTCGCTCAGAAGCGAGTTAGCGCGGGCGATTATCGATTTAGATCGTTAGCGCAAAAGATAATGAAGCTTGCTCCAAGTTCCGAAAAGCCATGGCCAGGACAAGGCCAATATCTCATCGAGAAGAATGGTGTTGATCCGGAGTTTAAGCTTTTCGGAGTCACGACGTCTCGCTTTTTGCCCTCCGAAACAAAAAAGTTACTTGAGCGCTCGTGGATATTGAAGAAGAACCTTTGGTTCAGACTTCGTGCACTCTTGGGAGCGAATTTTCGGGCGGATATTGCTTATCTCAGGTTGAGCGGGCTTGCTAAGAATGCTTATGTTGCGATGAAGTTATTGAAGTGTGCAAAGGAAACGAGCTATCGACTTTGGGGGCAGCTCGATGAAGCGGATGTTGAGGGGATGATTTCGGTTTCTTAGGCTTGCTAAAGCCGGTATTTTTATATTCGTGGAGAAGTGGGTGGGCGAAGGAACCCCGGGTAAAATGAATTCAAATAAAACACTAAGACTCTCGGCATCTGCCTCCTCATTCGCATTTGATCCC
>CAIRTR010000153.1 GCA_903881565.1 Oligoflexia bacterium
ATATGAGCATTTGAAAGAACTTCGAGAAGCGATGAAGAGGTTTGTCGCTGCGAGGAGAAAACAGGAGATCGCGGCATGAGTGTCAGGCCGCAATTTCAACTAAAAAAAAGCTTGCGCCGATGGAAATACTGTGATTGAGGGAAGCTCTTTGTTTTTGGATATTTTTTCGCTGTTGAAGAAATAGGGGATGGACAATTTGTAGTCCGTAGAATGCCATAATCGATCGTTCTTTTCGGCAACCGCTTTTAACTCCTCCTTATATTGATATTCGAATATGGGCCCAAAGGTGTGGCCATGTCTCAGGTCCGGACCATCCGCCCTGGGTTTAGACTTCTATAATACCATAGCCCCATGACTCTTTGAAACTAACACCTAATTTTAGCCTTGCCCACGGCGCGCAGTTGCGCTACGTTCAACTCCGTGAAGCAGCTCACTTTTCTGCCCAAACTTCGCATTGATCATGGAGGAGCGATCCTTAAGGATAAGCGCAAGGAAGCGCGCCCATTTTCGCATAAACATGCGATTCATCTCGTTTTAAGATCTACGCGGGCCAAGGGGATGTGGTCGTTCCTCAATCCCAAGAACAAGACTCGCATCGAAAAGATCCTCGGAAAGTGCGCTAAAATTTACCACATCAAGATCTATCGTCAGGTGAATGTCGGCAATCATCTTCATCTGCTTGTCAAAACCGAAACGAAGCAATATTCGATCGCGCAAAAAGAGTTTCGAAGTTTTCTCAGGCACCTTGCAGGCGAGATCGCATTTCAAATCACGGGTGCAAAAAAGGGGGAAGCTTTTCGACGCCCCGATGACAACGAAGGTTTTTGGGATGCTCGTCCGTATTCTAGGCTCGTCACCTGGGGGCGCGAGTTCAATGCACTTGTGAAGTATATCACCAAGAACTTCTTAGAAACTTTTGGAATTGCCCGCGAAGTATCTCCCGAGCTACGCGCCAAGGTTTTAGGATCCCTCCAAGCCGCAGGCTTTGCCCCGCCCTAGTAATTCCTGAGCTGATCGGCAATCTCGTTCTCATCGCAGCCTACACCGAGTTTTTTAAAAAGCGCATATGTTTCGTACGTCCCGTTGTAAGAGATCGACGGCTTGCTCACTGCCAATACCTTTGGGACGTCGGCGCCGGAATCATGGAGAAGCCGAAGGGTTTTTACTTCGCGTGATTGCCAGAGACCTTCTTCGACTCTGCGTCCAAAGTTGCTCTTATTTTTCATAGCTCGTGCCGCGCGCCGGTGGGGAGCGAAGCTCGGCATAAAATAATCAGAGCGATCCCTAAAATTACGATTATTGCGATCTTTGAAGACTTTTATCGCGACTCGTTTCCCTTCCGAGACTGCAAGATAGACTGCGGCTTCTTTTCCTGTGTTGATCAGTCCAATGATTTCATTGACGACGCCGTTTGAGAGGTATTGATCGAGTTCGTTTTGCACAAGCGTGGGCATGTCCGATGGCGTGCGAGATGCGAGAGTTCCCTTCGGTATCTGCCATCGTGAAGGGGACATAAAGTTCAGTTTTGCAAAAAGTTACCTGTATCGCTACAGGTTCCGGCAATTGAGTATAGATTTTGGAAATAATTGTAATTTAATTATATTTAGCGCTTATGGCATTGATTTTATGGGTGTTTTTATCGTACATTTACATGTACATCTTGATGTACTATTATTGAGCGAGGGAGGATTTTTATGAAAAAGACAAGTGTCGCCTCATTAAGAAGTCATTTAAGCGCGTTTCTCGATCGCGTTGAAAAAGGTGAAGAAGTGGAAATTCAAAAACGTAATGTCTCAATCGCCAAAATCGTTCCGATCAAACGGGTTGATCAAAATAAGACAAGCCTAGGGTGTGGCAAGGGTTCGGTGAAGTTTCTGGGTGATGTTACGGAGCCTGTTATGACCGACGATTGGGAAATGCTTCAATGAGACTCGTTCTGGATACGTGCGCAATTCTTTGGGCGGTTTCTGCGCCTCAAGAACTCTCGGCTCGGGCGAAGAAACTTCTTCAGGACGAGTCGTCAGAAGTTTTGGTAAGCCCGATGAGTTGCGCTGAAATTGCCTGCCTCGTTGAGCGAGGAAAGATTCAACTTGATCGGCATTGGAAACTTTGGTTCAGACATTTTGTAGAACTCAATGATTGGCGGGTAGTTCCTGTGGACTTGCCGATCATCGAAGAGTCTTATTCTTTGCCTGGAGAGTTTCACAAAGATCCCGCGGATAGGATTTTGGTTGCGACGGCCCGCCTTTTTGATGCGAGGCTAGTCACCGCAGATCAGAAGATTCGCGATTACCCTCATGTGCGTTCAGAGTGGTGAGGGCGTTGAAGATGACGCAAACTTTGACAAAAAGGTGGGGACTACCTTTTGGTGCTCTCCACATTCAGCGCGAACCGGTAAATCCCGGCTTGTCGTAGGGCGTCCATCAAGCGCACGACCGTTCCGTGAGGGGTGGCGGTATCCGCACTGACCATCGCGGGTTCTTTTTGCGCGGCTTCGCCAAGACCAGCCAAACGTTTGCCTAAAGTATCCCAATCCACCTTCTCGCCGTTCCAAGAGAGCTCGCCATTTTGGGTGAGGGTAAAACTCAGCGGAGACTTTTGGCTGCTCTCGCCGGTCGAAGCCTTGGGGAGACTCACTTTGATCGCGGATTGATAAATCGCAGGTGCGGTAATCATGAAAATAATGAGAAGAACGAGGACGACGTCAACCAGGGGGGCGATGTTGATGCCCGAAAAAATCTCGTCTTCACCATTTGAGTTAAATGCACCGGCCATGAAGCCCCCTTGCTTTGAATCTTATTTTGACAATTTTGCGACGAGGAAACTCTTGAGTGCCTCGGCTTCAATCGTCGCGGTTTTCACGCGGCGTTGAAAAATATTGTAGGCAATGACGGCAGGAATCGCGACGAGCAACCCAATGGCCGTGGCGACCAAGGCTTCGGAGACGCCCGCTGTCACGGTCTGGGCTGCAGCGCCCGCTCTTTGAGCGAGGTCATGAAAGGCCTTGATGATTCCTAAAACGGTCCCAAAGAGACCGATAAAGACGGAGTTACTGCCGATAGTGGCAAGCAGGGCCAGGTTCTTCTCCCAATGCAGGCGTCCACGGAGAACGCAGTCTTGTGCGAGTTCATTCAGAATTTCGGCTGAAGCCGAGCCGTTTTTGAGTAGTGTAAGTGCCATTTCTGCGTCCAAATCAGGGCAGTTCTTTTGGCATTGGGTGGCGCGTTGCTCCGCAAATAAAGTCGCCTGTTTCAGGGCGTCTGCGCCTGATCCTTGTGCGAAGGCACCCCTGAGTTTGGCCCTAAACTCCCCTAGGCCCTTTGAAGCGACCTGGTAGAATCGGATCCGCTCAATGATGAGCGTGACCGAAACAAGCGAGAGAAAAAGCAGAAAATATAAAACCCATTCTGCGCCGATTAATGACATTCCTAAGAAGACTTGTGCGAGCATATGCTTACTAAGTTACACTGGAGCCGGCCCGCGTTTCAAAGCCCAAAATGCGATCAGGCAATTATTTACAACGCACCGGGTTTTGTGGCAGGGTAGCCCAAGAAAGAGGCCCCCCTATGGCATTTGACATCGTGACTAAGAACACCATTCGCGACCGCTTTAAACCCGCACCGCGTCCAGACGTTTGGAAAGACGTCCCAGACAAGGATTGGAACAACTGGATCTGGCAGCAGCAAAAGCGCATCAAGACCATGGATCAACTCGAGAAGGTGATCAACGTCACGAGTGATGAGCGCGAGGCGTTTGCCAAATCTCACGAAATGTTCAATATGGGGATCACGCCATATTACGCCTCGCTCATGGACCGTGATGATCCGAATTGCCCCGTGCGTTTGCAGAGCGTGCCATCGGCAGGCGAGATCGTGTTTGCGGACACGGATTTAGAAGATCCGCTGGGTGAAGAGCGTGACATGCCGGTGCAGGGGATTACCCATCGTTATCCGGATCGCGTCTTGTTTTACACGACTCATAACTGTCCCGTTTATTGCCGTCACTGCACGCGCAAGCGCAAAGTCGCGGACCCTTCGTCCTCGGCGGCAAATAAACAGATCGAAGAAGGTTTGGCTTATATCCAGGCACACACCGAGATTCGCGACGTTGTCATATCGGGCGGCGATCCTTTGTCCAATTCGGATGATCGTCTGGAATACATTTGCTCGCGCATTCGCGCGATGGAGCATGTTGAAGTGTTTCGGTTGGGCACGCGCAACCCGGTGACCTTGCCTCAGCGGATTACGGATAATTTAGCTCAAATGCTAAAGAAATATCATCCCGTCTATGTGCATACGCACTTTAACCATCCCAAAGAGTGTACGCTGGAGGCTTTCGACGCGTGTGCGAAGCTTGCGGATGCCGGTTGTATCATTCATAATCAGTCGGTTCTGTTGAAGGGGATCAACGACAAACCCGAGATCTTCAAAGAGCTCAATCACAAATTGCTCATGATGCGTGTGCGACCTTATTATATTTTTCAATGTGATATGGCTCAGGGGATCTCGCATTTTCGAACGCCTGTGCAATCCGGGATCGACATCATCGAGGGGCTGCGCGGTTGGACCAGCGGAATGGCGGTTCCTCACTACGTCGTGGACGGTCCGGGCGGCGGAGGGAAAATCCCGATTCTGCCTGAGTATGTGAAGAGTCATGTGGGCAAGAAGTGGGTTGTCCGCAATTATAAGAACAAAGAGTTTGAATACATTGAACCCTAGAGAGATCCCTAGACGGCTTTCGCGGATTTTGATTTTGGTTCTTGCGGTGGGCTTTGCGTGCACGACGCTCCCCGAGCTGAAGCACCACAAGTACGCTTTTCCCAAGAGCGCGCACATCGGCGATGTGAAGCGTCCCTATGAGGTCTTGGGTCTGGTGAAAACGCGAGTCGAGTTTCAATCGCTGGATCCGACGCGTGAGGAAAAAGACCTGTGCGTGAATTATTTCAACAAAGCGGCTGTCGATCTTGTGAAGCGCGCGCGCGAAAAAGGCGGAGACGCGGTGGTGGATGTGAGGTCCGTCGTTTTTTTGGTTGATGGCAAACAAGAGCTTTACGCAACACCTGAGTGTTCTGATGACGGCCAAGAGGGGCAGGTTCTTGCTCAAGGGGTTGTGGTGAAGTGGAAGCCGGAAAGCCTGGCGTCACCTGCGCCGGGGGCTGTGAGCGCGCCGGTGGTTTTTGTGTCGCCGTTGCCACTATCGCCTTAGTATGTAAAAACAGGCATGGCTTGCCTATTTACGCATACTTAACGATTCATTACTTAAACTTCAAAATCCGCCCGCTATTTATGTCGGCTAGGTAAAGTGTTCCACTTGAATCCACGGCCAATCCGCCGTAGCCAAATTGGTCGTTGAGGCCGCTGCTCGATTGAGCGGCTGTACCTGTGGTTTGCCATCCGGGGGTCCCGTTGCCATGCCAACCAATGAAAGTTCCATCGAGTCCGAACTTTTGAATTCGGCCGGACCAATCAAGGACATAGAGGAGCTGATGAGTGCGATCGACACAGAGACTCAGATAGATAGAAGGATTGAACTCACTCGGTCCAAATCCCGCTGTGCCAGTTTGTCCAGAATTCGAATCATGCCAACCTGAGGTCGTTCCCCCTTTTCCAATCCAGCCTTGAAAGATGGCAGGTGTAGCGCTATTCCACTTGGCCACTCGGGAGTTTGAAGCGTCCGCGAGATAAATATTGCCACTGTTATCAAAATCAATGGATCGTGGATTGCTGCTAATTTTTCCATCTCCTGATCCGGAACCTCCAATAGTGGTAATGACGCTCCCATCTGTGCCAAGCTTCTTGATGTAATTTGCGATCGTAACCCAGACGTAAGTCGTTCCACTGGAAACTTCGAGTTTAACATCATTGGGTCCGGCCACCGCAATATTGCTTTGAAACACGCCATCGCTGTTCCAAACCTGGATTCGATTGTTGTTATAGTCGGCCACATAAATGTCGCCATTTGCCGCCACCGCAAGTCCCATGGGGTAATTAAAGTTTCCATTGGTAGCCGCTGAGGTCGGGGCTCTCGCTGTCGTTTGCCAGCCCGAGAGACCTCCCCCAATCCACCCGACAAACGTCCCATCGGATTGATATTTGCTCACCCGGTTTCCGTACCACTCGCTGATATAGAGGTTGCCCGATGAGTCGAGGGTAACGTGTCTTGGGGTATAGAGTTTTCCGGACTCGATTCCCGAGAAGGCGAGGTTTCCCGTCGTCCAAGTTGAGACGACACCGTTGACGGTTCCTAGAAACTGACTTGAGGAAGAGTACTTCGTAACAAAACCCGTATAATAGTCCGATACGAAAAAGTTGTCCGACGCATCGATCGCTACTGAAATGGGAAGGAGATATTCCTCGTCCGCACTACCTGCATATCCGATTTGCCCTGAGCCAGTGTCATGCCACCCCGTGGTTGTTGCGCCTCGCCCAAGCCACCCTTGGAAAATACCTGCTGAGTTCCACTTCGTAACTCTATAATTGCTAATGTCGGAGACATAAATATTGCCAGCGCGGTCGACAGTGATGCCCTGTGGGTAGACAAAATAAGCATCGCCCGTTCCCAAGCTGCTAGTTATACCAGGGGTCTTAACGGAATTATTCCATCCAGATAAACCGCTTCCGATCCATCCCTCATAGGTTCCGTAGATTGAACCCAGCGTCGCATCGGTTGCTGTCTTTGTGAATTTATGGACGCGTGAATTGATTAAATCGGTGACATACATGCTGCCAAAGCTGTCAAACGCAACGCTTCGAGGGCTATTAAATTGTTGGTCGCTTGTTCCTGTACCCGGTGTATCTCCAGAGCCCGGAGCGTGCCAGCCACTGGTTACAACGTTTCCGGCGCTCGTTCCCTTTCCATACCAGCCTAAGAACGTTCCTGTTAAAGACCATTTTTGAACTCGAGCGTTTCCTGTGTCTACCACATACAGAATATTATCGGGTCCCACCGCTAAGCCCGAAATCGCAGTGCTTAATTTGAAGTAACTGTCACCGTTGGCGAAAGTGCTTGGTGCGGTGCCAGTTTGCCATCCATTTTGGCCGTTACCAATCCAGCCGACAAAAGTCCCATCGCTTGCGATTTTGACCACCCGATGGTTGTAGGCATCGGCCACGTAGATATTCCCAGAAGTATCGGTTGAGAGCCCGGCTGGCATTGCAAAATAGCCGAGTTCCGTTCCGGCTTTTGCGGCGGCAAAACTTGTTTGCCAACCGTTACTTCCCCCTCCTGTCCATGCGATGAATTTTCCCGATGAATTGAATTTGACGACGCGATTGCCGGCGCGATCGGTCGCTAAAATATCGCCCGTCGAAGTCACGTGCACAAAGCTTGGCATCACTTCTCTCTGTGTTCCCATCTGCCAACCATCCCGACCCCAGCCCAAAAAACCCGCCATCCCAAATCCCGTGGTGGCGTTTGCGATATTCGAGAGTGTGGAGAGAATGCCTGCGTCGCCCACGGCGCGGATTCCTAGGTAGTACGCAAGATCCGAGGTGAGTCCCGTGATCGCCGTCATTTGAAACTCGCCCGCTGCCGTGGGAGTTGGCGGCGGTGAGGCAGTCGCCGCGGTGGCATTCACGAGAGTCTCATCTGCGAAACTTGAGTTGGCGATTTTGAAATCAAAAGACGTTGCACCTTCTGGGCTTTCCCACGCGAGCCAAATCTCGGAGGAGTTTGCGTTGATGACGGAGATCGTCGGTGCGGCGATCAGACTTGGGCTCACAGAAGGTGAGGGCGCTGGCGAAGGCGACTCCGATGTCGGAGCTGATGGCGCGGCAGCCGCCGCATCAGCTTTACTTCTCCCGCAACCCGAGCACCCTGTATTTGGAAAAATCACCGCAAGTAGCGCGAGTGATAATCCTGCTCTATAAAGGTGGACGAGTTTGAGCCCCATTTATTAATTGTAATTCACAAAGGTCTTTGCTGATAGATGTGTCAATCCGGACTGATTAGGCCTTTAGCTCAGGCAGAGTTTTAGGCTCACCGTGTAAGCACGCGTAAAGGAGTCGGTCAAAGGCTTGGTGGGGCCAATAGCGCCTATTGAAGCGATAGGCGAATTCCGCCAGGTAGGAGCGTCGGTACTTCGGAAAAACTCCGTGGTGGGTTGAGATCAAAAACCGCTTTAGATTTGACGTCAGGGTGTTGAGCCATTTGAGATGCGCGACGGTTTGTTCAGGAAATTGGTTGTAAGAAGATTGATTGAGTTCGTATCCCTTGCCGCGCACGGCAACGTAGGTTACGGCGCCATCTGACTTGATGAGACTGCCAGGCTCGACTCCGAGTTCGATTGCGGGGATGACATACTGCTGAGTGATATCTTCCAACTCTTCGAGTTTTACAAAACGCGGCTGTCCCTCTTTAGATTCGGAAACCATCATCAAGAAGGGCGTTTTGTTGCTGTCAAATTTCTTCCTGTTTTCAACAGATTGCTTACCCTCTATGAATATTTCATCAGTTTCGACCGTGCCGGTCAACGTATACAACTCCTCTCTCTCAATCATCGCGTGTCGATTGGGACACAGGGGGAGTCAATACGTTCCTGGTTGAGTGGGCGGCCTGGAGCGGTCGCACCGCCGCTAAAACCCAAACCGCCCCTTGGTCGCATTATAATGCTCCAAAACTTCGGCGTCGGTGAGCGCGCGCTCATAGGCACGAAACAAAGCCAACGAACCAAGAAAAAACTGAGAAACAGCCCCATCCTGATGAATGCCGATAATCATGGCGCCCTTCATGGTCAATCCGGTTCCGATATACTTAACTTCTTTGCGGGTGCCGTTGACAATCAAGGTGGCGTGGCGTTGCGAGTGGATCAGAACGACATGGGTCCACTGCCCAAAACTCGCCTGGCTTGCTTCAAAACCGAATCCCGTATTATTCGCTTGAAGCAACGCCCAGAGCTCGAATCGTATCTTGGTCGTGTCCGACGCAACAGGAGCGGCATAAAAAGTAAATCCGCCATAATTTGTTAAAATAACCCTTCGATTAAGGTCAGACGTGGGCTTGATCCAAAACTCGTAACTCAGGGTATCGTTTTGAATCAGATTGGGTGTGTAGTCGGGATTAATAAAGGGTTTCCCCGCATAGCAGGTCATAGTGGCACAGCCTTCAGCGGCATAACCTCCCCCCGCAAGGTACCAGCCGGGAAAATCAAAACGGTAGGGATCATTGGAGATGCCGCTCCCTTGGTAACAATAGTTCGTCCAGCGGGAGTCGGCAACAACCCCCGTGTTTGTCTGAGTAGCTTGATTGTACCAGCGGTTTCCCGTTGCCCCGGAGCTGCTTAAACCGGTGCATCCGGGGCTATAGGCAGCGGTGCCTGCGTTGGCTTTTTCGATATCCAGGTCCACAACGGGGCCCGCCGCTGCGTTAGCAAATTGAAAGGATGTTGCGTTTGAAGTGAAACCATTTGCCGTCGCCGTCAGCGCGGCGGTACCTGCTTGCGAAGCGATGAAGTACAGGGTTTCGGTCACCTGATCCCCTGCCGCATAACTTCGTGAACTGATCGCTTGAGTGCAAGTGGCGTCAAGATAGAAGCTTCCCGCCAGCGTAGATTGCAGGCTTATCGTGGTGGCCAAAGCGAGCGGTTTTATTTCGGGGAAACCTAGAGCGTTGGCCGTTGTCGCTTGAAGCAGGACGGGTCGACAGGTATTCGTGAGGTTTAGATAAGCATTCGGGTCTGAAGGAATTGAAAAACTCAAAACAGGCGATTTGGCCTGTGGATCCGCTGCCACTGCGTAAGTCAGTCGGTCCTGGCTGAAGAGCGTACCCACTTCGGCGTCGCTCAGGGCCCGATCATAAATCTTGATCTCCGCCATGGAGCCGGTGAATGCGGTAGTGGTGAGATAGGAGTATCCCGTAATGAGATTAAGCCCGGCTAAAAAATGGGTTTCACTATTTGTGGCAAAGCTCGGAGTTCCCGTGTAGATCGAGCGCGCGCCGTTTTTGTAAAAAATCAAACGCGTCGGCGTGAACACGACCGCGATGTGCTGCCATGTTTCAAGCTCAGCCCCGGCAGCCTGCCAAGTGGAGACGAAGGGATACCTGGTATTAACCAGAAACCGCGGAGAATCTCCGACCCATTGGAGCGAAATGAAGCGCCCCCCTTGGGTCATCGCGGTGATGTTTCCATTGCCGTCTTTGGTAAGTACCGCTCCTCCGAACAGGTGCTTGACAAAATCAATGGTCCCGCGCGAGGGATTGATCCAAAAAGACCAGCTCATGCTCGGAGCGTTTACAGGGTTCATCTGAGTGAGGGCGGAATCTACTTTATCGCTCACGCCATTAAACGTACTCACGCCACTTTTGGTGTAGATGGGAGCTGCGGGTGATCCCACAAGGGCGGGACCGATGCTCCCAATCGTGGCGGTTGAGCTTTGGATACCCGTAGGTCCTTGGGCCGTGACGCTAAGAGAAGGATTGGATCCAAATTTAACGTAAAGCCGTTTCACAAAGTTTTCGGAGAGAAGCAGGGTGATTGTTTTGGCGGGACTCAAAAGCGTATTGCACGAAGAGTCGGAGTAAAGAGTGGAGCTGTCCGAGTCGCTGACGGATAGATTCACCGTAAGTTGCGACGCCAAAAGCAACGGAGAGTTGGTATCGCCTGCCGCTCGAAGCTCCAGGGGTTCGCATCCCCCTTGCACGAGACTCAATGAAGCTTCTTCGTTGACTAAGCGAAGCGAAAGCCGTGGCGGGCTTTGCTCAACTGTGCTGTCGGTGTAGCCATCTGAAGAGACTCTCCAAAGCGAGGGAACCGTGCGGCCGTTAGCGTTTAGACTACTGCCCGCGATCCAGATTCTTGCAGTCACTTCGGAGTAAGCCGCAGAGTTCACTGATTCGCTATTGACCAAGCCTCCGCCTGAGGCCGCCATGCCTTCGCGGAGGACTTGGTAGCCTTTGCCGCGAAAGGAGGTATCGAGGCTTCCATCAGAGAGATACCGCCACATCACGACATCGGTTCCGCCTGAGATCGTTCCGATCCCGTTGCGAGTGGTCCCGATGAGGAGGTAGCGCCCGTTTGAGTCGGGGCCGAGGACTTTTCTGAAAAGCTCAGTTTTGAGATAAGCGGGGCGGCCTGAAACTCCGGCCACCTTTGAATGAAACACGGCATAGCCTTTGCCCTGAAAGCTCGTATCGCGCTGGCCATTTGCGGTAAGTCTCCAAAGGACCGGATCATAAGCACCGTCTGGATTTTTCGAATACCCTGCAAGAAGAAGCTTGCCCGAGCTTTCTCGAAGGAGACTCATACCAATATCGTACTTGCCCTCTTTGATTACGCCACTCGGGCCGGCAAGATTGTGGAGCCCTAAAAAAACTCCATCCGTGCCAAAATTCGAGTCGAGGTTTCCATCGGACTTGACCTTAATGACAAACGGATCGTAGCCCCCGTAAACATTGATGCCATAACCTGCCAAAAAGGCATTGCCATCCGGATCCAGAATCATGGAGCTAAATGGGAGGGTATCTCTACCTGGAGAGGCCCCAGCCAGTCCAGGCTGTCGCGCCACTCCCCCTCCGAAAACGACCCAACCGGCCCTGCCAGCTTGGCTCCCGAAACTTGTGTCCAGAGATCCATCTGAGTTCAGACGTGCAAGAGTGACGTCGTTGGGTGTGATGCCATATACTGCCGCGGGTTCGGTCCCGTATCCCGCGACAAGATATTTGCCGTCTGGTGTGATCGCGATGGCGCGAGCAAGGTCAGAACGAAGGCTCCCTGAACTTCCTGCAAAACCTGTCGATGAATCTCCTCGAATGAGGGCATAGCCCGTTCCGGAGCCAAAACTGGCATCGAGAGTCCCGTCACCCTTGAAGCGCCAAACAATGGCGCGATCGCCATTGAGCGACGTATAGGATCTCCCGAGCACAAGATATCGCGGGTCTTCGGGAAAATTGACCGCATCGACTTCTACCGCATATCCATTTTCATTTTCGATCGCGGCTGGCGAGGGTGCAGTCCATGGCCGAGGGGGATCAAAGACGACCGCCCCGGTTGAGTTGAAGCTTGGGTCGAGTGTCCCGTCCGGCAAATAGCGGGCGATGACCATTCTTGAATAGCCCGAGGCGTTCAAACTGGATCCCACCGTCACGATCCGCCCGAGGGCATCGATCGTCAAGCTGTTCCAAGGGTCATTGCGGCTTGCCGCGAGAGCTCCTGCAACTCCGGCTCCTGCATCGCCGTTAGAGAGTGTGATTGCTCCGCTACTGATGGGCGCTGCGACTGAAAGCCTGCGCAGGATCCGCACCCCGTTGGAGGTACAAATGGATTCGCCGCTTAAAGCTGTGGCCTTGAGGTAGAGTTTTCCCTCCAGGCCCGCCACGTGCCAAGCGTAACTTAATTCTTCGAAGATCGCTTTTCCATCGGCATCAACCGCGACGGGATTGTTTTTTACCCTCAAGGTTCCGGGTGCGGCTTTAGTGCAGCTGGAGTTGGTGAAGGCGGTCAAGGTTACCAGATTTTCAGCAATCGCGATTCGGCAAACCTCGTCATTCAAGCTCGCCAGGCGCACGAGCTGATTCTCTTGCGATCTGCTTGCTACTTGTCGCGCCTGAACAACTGCTTGGGACATTGCAAATACAGAGCTGCTTGGAAAAGTCTCATCTGAATATGCTTCTTCGGGGACGGACTCGACAGAGAGCGAAAATGTTATCGTGGGGGTGATGGCTTCGGGCGATGGGCTTGGCGAGGGGGACACATCCACTGTCGGTGAGGTTGAGAGTCTCGTCGTGGAACCCTGAGAATCGGTAGTTCTCTTGCGCGAGCAGCCTAGTGGGGCGAGCATTAGGGTGCCGACCAGAGTAACAAGTAGAATCGAGGAGCCAAATGCCTTGAGGGAGTGGCAATGCCAACGGAAAGTTACTAGAAACAGTTTTCTCATTCCTTGCTCTTCTCTTGCCTTATTCATAAAT
>CAIRTR010000154.1 GCA_903881565.1 Oligoflexia bacterium
CATCAACATCGGGATGGTGATGGGCATTCTTCCGATCGTAGGCGTCCCCTTGCCCTTTTTGAGCTATGGGGGAAGTTCACTCGTGACTTCGATCTTGGGAGTCGCAATTCTTACTAACATTGCTAACAAAAAGTTCATGTTCTAAAAAAACGGTGTTATTCTTTAACTAAATAAAGGAGATGCGACCCTATGCCGGAAAATAAAAATATCTTGAAAGTTCTTCTTATTGCCATCCTTGTCACCGGAATGGGAATCGCCATGCCGAGCTGCCCAGGCCAGCAAGCCCTGCAGCAACAGGTAGACAAGCTCACGACCCAAAACGCGGATTCCACAAAACGCATCCAAGCTCTTGATGAGCACGTCAAAACCTTGAATGGCGAAATGGCTCAGGCCAAGCAATTGCTTCTCCAAATTACCAATGTCATTCAGGCGCAAAAAGCTTCGATTGAGCTCCTTGAAACGGCCGTAAAGTCTGCGCCAAAAGGCAAAGCTGCTAAAGCCGCGCCTGCAAAAGCTGCGGCCAAGAAAAAAGGGAAATAGCCTCCCCTGACCGAGCATTATTATCCGTACAGTCGTTACCTCCAAGAAACCTTTGGCGGCAAAACCTACAAGCTCGTCCTTTCAAGCGGAATGAGTTGCCCCACGCGCGATGGCGCCCTCGCACGAGGCGGGTGTCGATTTTGTGATGAGCGCGGATCCAGCTCCCACTTTGGGGCGCAGACTTTGAGACCCGATATCGAAGCGCAAATCGCAAAGACGCTGCCTGCGCTTCAGGCCCGTTTCGGGGCGGAGCATTTTTTAGCGTATTTTCAGAGTTACACGAACACGTATGCGCGTGTAGAGCAGCTGCGCCCCCTTTATGAAGCGGCGCTTTCCCACCCACAAATCCGCGGACTTTGCATCGGCACGAGACCGGATTGCATCCCGGATGACGTTCTGGTTTTGCTCGAGTCTCTAGCCCTTAAGTCTTACGTGAGCCTGGAGCTGGGCGTGCAATCGTTTGAAGACAAGACGCTTGAGTGGTTGGGCCGAGGTCATGATGCCGCCTGCGCCTTTGATGCGCTTGAGCGAATCAGGCGAATCGCCCCGCATGTTTCCGTATGCGTCCATCTGATGTTTGGTTCACCTACGGATTCTGCTCAAGTGTGGCAGGAGGCGGCCGGGCATCTGAACCGTTTTGTCGGCGCCCCCGTAAACGGCGTAAAACTTCATCAGGTCATGATTTTAGAAGGAACGGCGCTAGCTGTAGAGTGGAAAGACAAGCCTTTTGCGAGCCCCACCCTTGAGCAATATTGCGCGGGACTCGTGACGTTTCTCTCTCAGCTCTCGCCTAAGCTTTATATCGAAAGACTCTACGCCACGGCGTCCGAACCCGAGGAGTGTCTCGCACCCAAGTGGAGTACGAAGAGATGGGATACGCACAATCAGGTTGCGCGCGCTTTTGAGAGCAAAGGGTTGAAACAGGGAAGCAGGGAAGCGGTCTGAATGAGAATCTTTCTAGTTGGCGCTACCGGGCGCGCCGGAAAATGGATCTTAAGAGAAGCGCTCGCCCGTGGACATCAAGTCACTGCCCTGGTCCGTGGACAAAGCGATCGACTCGGGCTTTCCCACCGGTTCTTGCAGATAATCTTGGGGGACCTCATCGAAGTTGATGATCTTGCTAATTCCCTTTCAGGTCATGACGCGATTCTGTCTGCCTTAAGTAGCGCGTCGGTCGAAGCCGGGACCCACAAGCTGATCATGGCAGCCGGAAGTGCAGGCGTTACCCGCTTCCTGGGCATCGCAGGTGGCGGCATTCTTCAACTCGATGAAGATCTCCTACGCCGCGATCGACCTGGGTATCCCAAGTTTTTCCTCAAAACATCCGAGGGCCACCTCCATGCGTGGAACAAGCTCGAAGCTTCCTCACTCGACTGGACGCTCGTCTGCACGCCGGATCTTTCCGATGCCCCCGCCAGCGGGCGCGCCAAGTGCCGCGAGGATTATATGCCCGAAGGCAGCAACGTCGTTCCTATCGGAGATGTTGCCGAGTTCCTGATGAACGAACTCGAGGCTCGACGCTTCGTCCGAAAACGCGTTGGTTTGACGATCTGAAGGCAGTTGCAACCTACCGGCAAGAAGGATGTGAAGCCATCTCCCGATTGCAGCTTCGAATCATTTCGCCCGCATCAAGAGCAAAGAAATCGTGCAAGGAAGTATATTCTTTGGATCCATCCGAATAGGATTCAGTTAGGCACAGAAAATACCCTTGAGATTGCCCTCCACAACCGTTCTTGCAGGTACAATTCTTACTCAACAAGTATTTTCCCACAGGCGCACTCGAATCTGATCCACAGGAAACTCTCGTGTCCCCAATCAAAATGCTTTCGCCAGACCCGAGTTGAACACTGCTTGCAAACGCAGAAGTTGAAAAACAGATCGCCAATAAAAAAATATTTTTTCTCATTACAAATTGCTCCTAAGTTAAATGGTTTCTTCACGCCACTCAGCAAGCGTTGTGCCAGCACAAGAAGCCATATAGAGACGCTACATAGAGATGCTGACAGCGATTGGATACAATTCGACACCGACTCACGTTCATTACACAGATTGCCATGGAGCCAGAGCGCAACCAGGTGATTCCGATCAATTCCGATAATTGGCTAGTGGGGCTCCACTGTCCCCCAAAAAAACGAAGTCCAATATCCGGTCCTATCGTCCGATTTTCATAGGTCTTTCCAAAAAAGGCGGGTGAATTCTAGGTCTGAATCTTGCTTTGCAGGGCAAAACAATCTAAACACGGAGAAACATGATGCCCAAAAAGACAGCCGACAAAAAACCTGCCCCAACGCCACAGTTCCTAGCTAGCGCGAAAGACCTCCCTGCAAGCCAAGGAATGCTTCAACTTGTGCGCACCGAACTCAAGGCCGACATCCGAAGCCTGAGTTCTGAAATGAAGGCAGGGTTTAGCCAAATGGATGCACGGTTCAAGCAAGTCGACTCCAAGTTTAACCAAGTTCAATCGCAGCTTGACCATGTCCTTTCTGACGTCGCAAGAATTGGATTTTTAGTTGAAGAACAAAATGCCAACAACCGTGTAGTTCTAGAAGGCCTAACCGGACTTTGGCAACGTCAAGAACGCGTTGAAACCCGGGTTGATGATGTCGAAAAGTTTGTGCGTTGGATTGCCCAAACTAGAACCTAACAAGCGAAATCTATGCGAAGAAAATCTGTTTCCATAAAATCTAATCCAAAACCGGCCGAATCAACCTTCGATCGAATTAACTTAAAATTCGATCTCCTTCTTTCGGAGCTCGGACGAATCAGGACGATGCTCGAAGATCAAAACGATTACACCCAAAAAACCTTAAATAACCTTGCCGGGCTTTGGCCGCGACATGTACCCGCTGAAGACGTGGAAAAGTTTGTGCGTTGGATTGCTCAAAACAGAGCTTAACCAAACGCCATCCCGGCCTCACTCCACCACAGGATTCGCCCGCAACATCTCCTCAGTCGTCTTTGCCATCTCATTGGTTGTCTGATCCATGCGTTGAACAGTTCGCTTCATGGATTCGACGGCCTTTTTCGCTTCAGGCGAAGGATCGTTTTCCATGCGCTTCATAAGATCAGCCATTTTTTCAGTCGTGATGATCATTCGATCCGTCACCGCTTGAATATCGACGATGGTGTCTGAAACTGCGGAGTCAGGAGCCGCAGAAGCGTAAACTTTCGTAGCCTGAATCTTTGCGACAAACGGTAACGACAAAAGCGCGATCGCGAAGAAGGTCGCTGATTTTTTCCAAGACTTATCCCATGACTTTTTCCAAGGCGATTTCCAATATTTCATAAGCGCGAGGTCCTCATTTCTAGAGGAGCACTTCAGCAATCGATGTGCCAAAACCAAAACGCAGACATTTCGCGAGTTTTCCAAAATATTTTTGAAAACCAAATGCTCAACACATAAACACCTGACTAAGAAGAAGACAGGAACGCGGCTCTCAATACACGCGCTCGGGCGGGAGATACTCAACCCCCATCCCCTGCCCCACATTGACCGTAAAAGTCCACCCCGTATGGACATTCCCATCGGCCTCAATGAGACCCGTAGGCGGATTGGGAAACCGTGAAATTTTTCTCCACGATGAATCCACGGCGCCGTCGAACTCGTCAATTCCGGAACTCTGCATGCGACGAATCTGAAGCAGGTTTCCCTCCCGATCCAGCACCACATCCACCACGGTCGAATACTCCCCCGGTCGCACTTGCTTGCGATAGCCGATGGTGCGAATCCGCGACTGCCAAATCGGACCGATGGCTTCATATAAACGCGCGTAAAAAGTGTAAAAAACAGATTCCTTGGTGTTCAAAAGATTCTCGGCGCCCTCAGGCAGATCCTTTTCCCGGATTGCTTGATCGCCCCCTTCGGACCCCATCTCCGCCTGCCGGGCCTGCCGGGCTTGAAGCGCCTGGTGTGCCTGAAGCCTCCTAGCGTCCCTTGCCGTTTTTTTGGGATCTGGCGCAAACCTCATGGGAATCCCTAAGTTTCCAAGCTTTACCTTAGGCAGGACCTTTGCCGGCGCCTCTTTAGATTGCTCTTTCAACGCTTCCATTTTTTCAGCCGGCTGTGCAGGTTGAGGGGCAACGGCAGGCTTCGGAATTACATTGGTTTGCTTGGCCCGCTGTTCTTTTTCCACTCGCACGTTACGAGCAGATTCATAGCGAGCGTCTTTCGGGGCTTCCTTCTCGCTGGGCGCCTTGGGGTCTTTATCGATCAAAAAGCCTTTGGATTTCTGTTCCTGCTCGCGCCACTGCTTGCGAATGGCTTCAAGTTTATTCATGTCAATGGGCTGAACGTCGATCCGCATGGGCGCTGCGGGAGCACTCCACTGAATCTTGACCCACATAAAAAGCAGATGAAAAATCAACGCGGCAAGCAGAGCAATCCAAACCCCAGACTTACGCCAAGCCGGGGACTGATCGAAACTCAATGAAGATGAGTAAGACGAAGACTCTGCCATACCCAAACCTAACTTGTGTTTGTTTGCAATCCAAGAGCCTTCGAGCAAAAGCGGGGGTGATTCCAAATTGGAACCAGTTTGGCGCTCGAAAACGTGTTTGGAACCACCCAAAATCGAGAATCTCTCACTGCGATCCAATAAACTTCATGGCGCGCACGAAGCGATAAAAAAACATCCAAGAAAAAGCACCGCAATTACGGGCATATTCTTCGCTTATCAAAAACAAATCCACCAAAACGCTGCGCCAATCACAAGTTGGCACAGCCATTGCTATCCCATGAATCCGTTCGGCTGCTTTCACCACTGAGAAAATCTTATCCTTTTGAAGAAGAAGGAACATTCCCCTCCATAAAGATTTAGCTCAACCAAGGGTGGTGAAAGCAGCCATTCGTTTTTCAGGGGTTTAAAAGAAAACTCAAGACAGCGCGCGAATCAAAAATCCCACAAGCATCAAGCCTAAGAACACGAGACCCAGGCGAGCTTCTGAACGATTCACAAAAACACCGAGCGACTCTAAAAAAGTATTGTCCAAAGACGTGCGAGCAAGCGAGCGTGGAGAATTCACAACTTGCTGCAACTGCTGGAATTCGCCTTCTTTTTCCTCAAAAGAGGGGAAAAACTTCTCGATCGCAAAATAGAGTTCGCGGGCCACTCCGAGAGATTTTCTGCAGGAACCGCAGGCCATCAGGTGATTTTGGATAAAAAGCTGTTCGGATTTCTTTTCAAACTCTTCATCCAAGAATCGCTGGGTCCAGGGTCTTAGCGGATTATACTCGGGGCAATTGGCGCCTGCTTGCGAATTGCCGATCGGATAATGCATTGCAGCACCCAGTCCGGCCTCAGCTAACTGCACACGAGCGCGCCAAACCTGCTCTTGCACCCACTCGACGTCTTCATCAAAAACGCGGGCGAGCCTTTGGTAGGACCAATTCCCGCGATGCAGGGCAACAAGCAAGAAGCGATGTTCAGGAAAAAGGCGATAGAAGGGATGGCCAAACAAATTCAAATTCTCTACTAAGTTCGAGGGCATACCCTCGCGTGTTGCCCGCCCAATTAAGGCCGATGCCGCACGTTCAAGAATGCGTTCAGGAGTCAAATTCAGCGATGAAACTGCGCTCAGGGTTTCGGTAACGATACGCCCCGAACGCACTGGGTCAGCCCAAAGGGCGACGCCAAGTTCGGTAAAAGTGCGAATTTCCTCACGATCAAGCCCAGACATCTTAATTCAGCCCTCTTGACAGCTCTCGCATCTTTGAGCGACGCTGCCCTTGCATTGAAGTTTAACACAATGTTTTGTGGAGGGGAAATTCAGTGCGACGAAAAATTTGGGTCATTTCTGCAGCCTTGGTATTGCTGGCTTTTCAAGCCGTGCCTACACTCGCCCAAAACATTCCGGCGAGGGAGTCCGCACAAAGCCTCGATGGTTTCACTTTGGCACTTAAGCATTACCCAACTCCTGGCGGAACACCGCTGCTTCTCATTCACGGACTTGCACAAAACGATCGCATCTGGGATTCGCCTATTGAGCGCTATAATTTTGCGCAGATTCTTCAAGCCCACGGCTACGATGTTTGGATCGGCAATTTACGAGGCGCAGGCACCCGAGGTTTTCGCAGCGACACGCCTGCTGGCCCCCATCATTGGACCGTGGATGACTACGCGATCAACGATCTACCCGCTCTCGTCGACAAAGTTTACCAGGAAACCGGCAAGAAACCCTGGCTCATTGGACATAGTCTCGCAGCTTGGGTTTTTACCGGCTATTTAGGCGGAATCGAATACACGCCAGACGGCCAGGTCCGTCCTAACAAGAAGCGAGGCGCGGAGAGGCAAGCGGGTCTTGCGGGCATGATCACGATTGCTGGTGTGTTCAGTCTCGCGTGGGAGCATTCAGTAGAGAATTTCATGAAGGACCCCCTTCGCTCAGAATTAGACTACTACCATTCGAACTACGAATTAGAACTTTTGGCCAAAAATAAGCCTTTGTTCTGGATTATCCCCAGACTTCCTGGACTGCCCTTGGGCTGGATCGGCTCGGTGCTGGGTTTGAGGTTTGATCAAATTCCGCTCATCGGAAAAAAACTCACCGAAATTTATTCTGGGTTTCAATCGCAGATTATCGAAACCCCGGTGTTCAGCATGTTCTACTCGCCATCGAACACAAATGCCGAGATGGTCAAAAACCATGTCGCCGATGGATTCGAGGATCTCGGCCCGCATCTGGTGGAGCAACTGGCAAACGCCGTCAATACGCACGAGACCACGAGCTATTATCATTTGGACCGTCCTAAGCAGGCTTACAAATATAGTGACGTGCTAAAGACGCTGAAACTCCCCCTGCTTTTTATGGGGGGCGAAAAAGACCGACTCGCTTCAGCGTTTCAGATTTATCATGAGGGGTATCTTAAGAGCGGTGGCCGTGGCGATCAAGGCAGCTATAACGACAAGGTTTTTGTCGCCGTCCCCAACGCGGGCCATTTGGATATCCTCACTGGAGAAAACGCTGCCGAAATCACGATTCCGGCGCTAGAGCGGTTCATCGATGACCACGCCGATCGATATCACCAATAACTAGCTGAAATTAAAAGTAAATATTTTCAAATAAATTAATAGATCAAAATTGTCAACTATTGCCTTCCAAGCTATAATTAGAGCCAGGGGAAACAGGCATAATTATGCGTGTTAAGTTGCGCCAACTCATTACGGTTTTCGTTTCAGCGGGGAGCATCTTTGCACTTTGCGCACTGTGCTCGTGCGCCGTAGAAATGAACCGCGACCCCAATGCGGAACCGCCGTCAGATCCTTCAAGTTTAGCAGCAACCGACGGTAGCGGTAGCGCCACCGCCTCACCAAGTCCTTCGGCGTCAGCTTCAGCGTCGCCCACTCCCTCCGCCTCAGCGTCACCAAGCAACAACTCAACAGCATGTGCGGAAATTGCCGGAAACTGGGCAGGCAATTGCCAGCAAAACGATAAAACAATGAATCAATACACCTTCAATGCAAACTGTACGTTCAGCTTCTTCACCCAAAACTTCCTCGAGGCAAACTGCGCGACCGCGACAACCCAAACAGACGCAAGCTCAGGCACCATCACCTTGGGATCAGAATCCTCAGGCGCCAAGAGTCTCATAATGATCGGAACTCGAGGCCACTTTACTCAAACGAGTTACTCTGCATTTGAAATCATTAACGACGAACTCTACCTGCAAAGCAACTCCGTCTCCCCC
>CAIRTR010000155.1 GCA_903881565.1 Oligoflexia bacterium
ATCGGGCTGTTTCAGCGCCTGCAATTCAAACAATTCATGCAAAGGGAGAAGGGGGAATCTATTCATGGGCAACCTCAACGAGAGTATGAACAAGACGGCCGTTCAAGGCGAAACGCCCGCAAAGCAAATAACCTTTACCAAACTCGGGCGACAACGGCGTTAGCAGCTCCAGATCAACCTCTCCTTCTTGCCAGCGGATTTTCCGCACGGCCACGTCGTGAAATTCAAAGAATTTTGAAACCAACGGATTCAGACATTTGAAGACGCTCTCCTTGACGGAAAAAATGAGAGTTAAAAATGTGAGAAAATCGAGGTGTTGATTCGATTCATTTTCAAAAAGTGCTTTTTCGCAAGGATTCAGCAGCAGGCTTTCGACGTCCGAAGCCGTTTTGGATTCCATGATTTGCTCAGAATCAACGCCAATGCTGCGCATTGCTTCAGCCCGGGCCACCACGGCTGAAACAAAAGCCTCCCCAGGAGATAAAGAGGTATGCGTAATTGATCCCACCCATCCTTGCGGCCAATCCGGCGCACGATTCGAGCGAGTGCCGATGATTGGCGTTCCCGAGAAACCAGCCTTCTGTAATGCTTGCGCAGCGCAAAATCTCCCAGCCGCAAATTCAGCCTGTCTCTTTGTAGATCCTGCTTCACGCGTCGCACTACAATAGGAATGACCCACAGCGTTCTCTAGGCTAAATGGAAAGTAATTTTGGCTCGACTTCACTTAGGTAATTCCTCTTTCTAAACACGATCAGGCACAGTTAACCCGAAATGTTGATCTGCAGAGTAACACTAATAACGCAATGTGTCATCATCAATCTGAAGTGATCCATCTAAAATGGCGCACGAAATCATTCAGAATTGTTGACTAGGACACCCCACAAAGAGACTTCTGTAAGATTCCGATTTTATGGTGTAATAAGCAACACCAACCCCAAGGGTGGGGCAGGTTTAGAAGATTTTCTTCTGACCAAAAGAATTTTGGTGCAATTGGAAAACTTCTCCTGTATCTACTCGCGTCAGGAGAATTACATGCGTTTATTTAATGGTTTAGTAAGTTTAGTAGTTTTTGGACTTGCTCTGGTTTCTTTGGAAAATCAGGCCTCTGCCTATAGCAGAGCCTATCAGCCTGAGCCTGCATCAAAAGGAAACTCTCGGACTGAGTCTTTCAGACCCAGTGGCAAAGGTGAGACTTCTCATCGCGAAAACCACTTCCCTGGCGGCGGCGGAGCTCCAGAACCTGCTTCTCTCCTGCTACTAGCAGCCGGCGGCGGCATTGTAGGGTTTAAGCGTTATCGCGCTCGCAAGGCTGCAAAAAAAGACTAAGAGAAGCTCTCTAGATTTCAATGAGCTTTCAATTGATTTTATCAGTGGCAGCATCAATCGCTGCCACTTTTTTTTTCAGCCCTACCTTCGTTTCGCTCGCCCAGCGGTGGCGGGAACCTTATTCCTCTTATGATCATGCGATATTGGTCCCATTCATTTGCCTATGGATGACCTACCGCGAATTCAAAAAGAGCGCTGAAACTCCCATATCAATCCCTGTTTCGACTAAGGTCTTTATCTTTGGCCTCCTGGGACTGGCCTCATCCCTGCTGCTTTCAGTGGTAAGCAGTGTGCAACAAATCAACTTCCTCCAGGCTTCGGCGCTGGTTTTTTGCATTTGGAGCTGTGTGCTTATCCTAGGTGGGACGTCCATTTGGAGTCGTTTTCGCTGGCCCCTGGGATTTCTGCTCATGCTCATCCCCGTACCAACGTTTTTTCTAGCCCAGATGACTTTTGGACTTCGTCAGACAAGTACGCTCCTCGTAGCGGGCACGCTTCAAATCCTGAGCGCGGTTTTCAAATTCCCCTTTGAGCGCGTCGGAAACGAACTCTATTTTGCACACCATCAGGTCACCATTGTCGATGCATGCAGCGGTTTGAACACCCTTTTTTCCGTGATCACAATGGGGCTGATTCTTGTTTACCTCGAAGACCTCCCAATCAAACGCTGGATCATCGCAGCCTTACTCATACCCAGTGCCGTGATTGCCAATGTGATTCGAATCCTGAGTATTTGCGCCTTTGTTGCCTTAGGATACAGCGATTTTGCCTTCGGTGCTGGTCACGATGCGTTTGGCATTCTAGCCGTTATTTTGGCTTTGGCACTATTGGCTTTTGGATTACCCGGTTTTCGTAGCAGGGGCAGCGCGCGCAGCGATCTGAACACAAGCAAGCAAATGCTCAGCGAGACGGGCTCCCCCAAATCAATCCCACGCGTCCAAAGGCTTTTCGCGGTTTTTCTCCTATTTTCCCTCGCGTTTCCTGCAGGTCTTGCACTTCAACATCCTATCGCGGTGACGCCCCCATTAACGCCGACCCAACCCCCTGGCATTTCCTCTTCACCCGACTCACTCTGGAAATTTCGCGAATTCAAGATGGACGCGGCTGTTGTCGAAGTTCTTGGCGTTCCCGACGCCAGAATGTTCGAAGCGGTTCCCATTGAGCCCAAGAAGTTGCCCCTCTACTACTACTGGATCCACGCGGCCGACAGCCGCAAAATCGGGCATCCCCCTGAGCTCTGCTATCGCGGCGACGATTACGAAATCCTCGATCGCAAGCCCCTAGAACTTTTACTTGGAAATCAAACTCTTCCAGTCATGCAATTGCTTGTGGAACGCGAAAAGAAGCGTTTGTTGGTCCTGTATTGGTACCGGATTGGGGATCAGAACACTTCAAATTATCTTACCCATCAGTGGCATTGGGTTTGGAGCCAGATCACGAGGATCGCGCGCTCAACGCCTCCAGAAGAAGGAAGCCTCTACCGGATCTCAACGGAGCTTGACCCTAGCCTGCCCGAAGAAAAGCGCATTGAAGACGCGACGACGCGAATGAGTGCCTTTATTCAGACGATCCTGAAGTAGAGTTCCTCTAATTCAAAGGAACGTTGCCAATTTCTTTGGCGGGATTTCCGCCTACAATCCGCAAAGCAGGCACATCTTTTACAACGACTGCGCCAAATGCGATCACCGAATTTTCACCCACTCGCACGCCTTTTAGAATCGCGGCACCCGCCGCTACCCAGACATTACGCTCGATCACAATCGGAGCGACACCGATCTCAATGCCAGGACCGGTTCTTCGCACCCCGATGGGATGAAAATCCGTATCCATGATCCGCGCGTCGGCCAAGATACAATCGTCTCCCACTGAAATACTGCGAGAGCATCCAAAACGAGTTCCATTCAGAAAACAGCGGGATCCGATTTGGATGATCGCCTGAGCATCGTGAGTAAAAGGCGTACAGATCATGGCGACGGTCACGTCATCGCCCAAAATCACCCGGCCCGGGCCGCGGCACGAAAACGCCCCTTGTAGCGAGAATCGCTGCCCGACCTGTATTTTTGAACCCCCCATTACCTCTCGGAGTTTCCATAATGGCCTAACGAGCCAGCCCTTGGCCCAACCCATCCGCCAACCGATGGCGAGCGCACCGGGCTGCGCACCCGCTGGCAAGGGCAACATCCGCAATGCGATGGACAACAAGAACTTCATGGGTCTCCTTCAACATATCGCTAAAAGAACGATCGTGGAATTTCCAAATTAAGAGCCTCCACATAGCCCTCTTTCCAGCAGAGACGATTGATCTTTCCAATCACCGAAGCCAACGCACTCTGTGCATTCACCACTTCGGACTCCACTCGAAGGACGCCCTCAAGGGCGGAGCGGACCGCCAGGATCGAAGTGTATCCCCCTTGATAAAGACTCTCGACTTGTTCCAAATTCTTATGGCGATTGGCGAGTGAAAGCTCCAGAATACGATTTTGATCCAACAGCTGATTATGCAAAGAAGTAAGCGAAATCACCTGCTCCTCAACCTTATTTTCCATATTCTTGCGCATCAACTGAACTTCTCGGAGCGCGGACTGCGCTATTTTGATTTTATGAATAGTCCCCTCATTGAAGCCAATCCATTCAGAAGGGTTGATAAAAGAAAACGCTTCCCCAAGCTTATGAAGCTCCGCCGCCTTTTCTAAAAACATGACTTGCCTGATCTCGAGCGAGCCACTTAGCGCTTCGGCCATAATGTCCGTCGGATTCAGCGGCCCACGAGTCGCAATCGGAATCAGCTCCGGTGCCACCAGAGTTTTAATTCCGGTGCGCGGTGACAACCCTACACCCCTCGAAAGAATCGCAACCTGACTCACCAAACCTTGCTCCATTTGAGAAATGTCCGCCTGATTCTTATAGATCAGATCCTCCAGCTCCATGAGGTCACTTTCAGGCGCATATCCGAGACCCACCCGCAAAGAAACCATTTCACGGCTGGAATCCAGGATCGTTCGCGCATTTTGATAGCGCACGAGCAACTGCTGATCCCGAACGATCGCATGAACCATATCCTCGACAAGATTCATTTGATTGGCGACCAAAGCCTTATACGACATGACCTCGCCTTCGTAGACGGCAGCTTCGCGCTTGAAATCAAACCAGTTGCTCGGAAAAATAAAAGGCACCAGCGAACCGATCATGGACGCGGCACTCAGTGGATAATTAACCAAGGAGATGATGCCACCCAAACTCATCGAAGGAAAAAGACGGGAGCGCACGACTTTTACTTCCTGATGTGCCTGAAACAGTTTCTCGGCCGCAATCCGCGTATCATAACTCGTTGTTAGAACTCTTTTCCAAAGATCGGAGAGAGCAAAAGCGCCGTCTTTTATATCAGAACTTACGGATTCAGACGCCTTCAGCGGGTCGGATCCCACGCGATTCAGATAGAGCAATACGCGAAAACCGCCAGTTTCATCGGTCGAAAACAAGCTGAACACTTCTGTTTTCAAGCAAACTGTGGTGAATTTTGAATCCGCACAAACCCCGCGATCCTCAAGTTCGATCTCACTGCTCCCCGCGAGCATGGAACTGCTGAGCAACAGCTTCGAACCCTTTTTCTTAAGCGTAATCAAGCCTAGTTCCCGCTGTGTCACACTATCTTGCAAGGCCAGTTTCGCCTCGCCCTTTTTTATCTGCTCAGGATCCATCTTCATGACGACACGATAGGACTGCACCACTCCATTCTCAATTCGACTATAATCGCCCTCATATTGGCCATCCAGGGTCGCCACTCGGTTATCGCATCCCATCAGACCCAAAGTGAGTCCGGCCACCGCGATGGCCGCCCCTAATCTGATCGAGAGATATGTTTTATTGAGACTCATATTTTTCTCCCTCACAACAACATCAGCGTCACTGCGGAAATCGTAATCATTGAAAGCGAAATGACATAGGTCAAAAACCGATCCACAAACGAAGGCGAGTTATCTAGCGCGCGAACCACCACCACATCCCCCGCCTTAAGTTCACCCATGAGGCGATCGGAGATCAGGTTAACGGTTTGGCGCTGATTCGTGGCACGATGAATGATTTCCACGCGTGAAAAATCCGCATTAGAGGTAGGCCCGCCAGAGCGCCCAATATAAGTGAGCAAGTCCCCATTGGGCAAAATAGGCAGATCCTTAGCTTCGCGTACTTCACCCATCACAGAGATCGTGTGCCAGTTCTTCTTGATGTTGGCATCAGGAGGCGCGGTCATTTGGAAATAGATTTTTTCGCCGCCGCGCCAGAGCAGATCAGGCTCCGTGTCATATTGAGAGAAATATTCTGCCAGTTGAAACCAGACGGATTCTGCAGCGCCGCCTTCACTTGGCGCTCGTTCAATTCGGAGATATTCGGGGCGCTGCCCCGCACTCCCCGGTGCGCCCGCCTGCTCATTCACAAAGCCTCCAGCTTTTGCGACAATCTCTTCAAGGGACATATCGAGGCGAACGAGATATCGGCCCGGATTCTTCACTTCACCACGAGCTTCTACCCAGACATTTCGTTCCTTGACTTCGACTTTAACGAGAGGGTCCCCTTTGACATAATCTTGATACGCTTTTTGAATACTTTCCTTGAGTTCCGCAATCGTGAGCCCACCGGCTTTTACGGTCACTTTATAGGGCATCTGAACTTTTCCATCAAAATCCAGCTTATATTCGCCTGATATTTTTGAATCGCCAGCATGGTCCACTGAAATCGTATTCCCGGGAACCACTCGATCATTTTGCTGGAGGGTCTTGCGCATGCGCTCATAACCCTCGTTCGAACGACGCACTTCGAGTTGACTGACCGGCGCAGAAGCACAGCCCAGCGCTCCCAGGCATCCTAATAATCCAAGCATTAATCCCAATTTTGATTTCACAAATGCTCCTCTACTCATTTTTCGGACTGACGTTCAAGCATCCCAAAGTACTCCTTGCCATAGGGAGTCTGGATCTTGACGTTGAATGACGGAAGGGTTTTGAATTCGCCGCTCATCAAACGAGAGCTGATTTCACTGCTTCGGGCCACGAGATTTTCCGAAGTGCGCGCCAATTTAGACTGGGTCGAATCCACCATCACGCCATCCCAAAAAGCATCGTCCATCCCAAAAAGGTATTCGCGCCCCGTCGCCAACGCGGCGTTGCTGCAGATAAATCGAAGGGTTCCTTTTTTAACATCAGGTCTGAGCGCGCCAAACGTGCACAAAACCTTCGAGAGCAGTGCGGTGGCCGACGCCGCTTCTTCAACAACTTCTAGACGCAGACTTAAATCGTTCGCCCGCGCACTGATTTGATCGGCCGTAAAAGTTTCAATCTCTGGAAACTGTACAAAATCATTCTCGAGTTGAATCCGAAGGGTCAGGCGCGCTTTTATCTTATCGTTAAGAAGGGGCGACGAAACCGCGGGACCACTGTCAATTGCGGAGAAACTCCCAGAGTACTCTCCTTCAAGGGCCACAAGATAAGCTCTCCGCGCCTGCATCGCCTTAAGCGCTTTTTGGGCTTTTGCAGCCTCCTGAGCTTTTGTTTCTTCTTCTATTTTTCGTTTTTCCTCTTCTCGATCTAAATTTGCTTCGGCCTTGAGCTCTGCCCGATCCACTTTGGCTTCGGCCTTGGCTTCGACCTTGTCTTTCTGTTGCTCCACCTTGGCTTCGGCCTTATCCTTTTGCTGCTCAGCCTTGCCTTCAAGCTTATCTCTTTGCTGCTCCAGCTTCTCTTCAGCCCTAAGCTCCGCACGGTCTGCTTTGGCCTCAACCTTCGCCTGGACTTTTTCAACTTGCGCCTCTGCTTTAGCTACGATTTTCGCTTCTTCAGCCTCTTTTTTTGCCGCTGCTTTTTCCTCCGCAGCACGCTTTTCAGCGTACGCGCGGTCATCGGCGGCACGGCTTTCAGCTGTTTGTTTATCTACCGATTTTTCAACCTTCGCATCTGCCTTGTCTTGCGCAATGCGATCGTCAACCGCCTTTTTTTCTTCAGCTTTCCTATTCACCTTTGCATTAATAAAACCGCACGAAGGCATCGCCCATAAACTCAAGAGAACAGTTCCTATAGTCAAATTTCTAAACGTCATGACAAAACCTCCGCCAATTAGATAAGGAGTAGATCCAAACAAATTTGACGCAATGTACTATTAATGTTGCGTTAAGTCAATTTGTTTGAAGAATGGCGAATTAAGACTTGGGCATTATAGCAAGAATAACCAGCAAAAACGAATAGATATAGCGATACCAGGTTAGATAGGAGAGGTCAGAAGAGCCATCAAAAATAGTCTGATTATCATAAAGCAGGGCACACTATTTTACATCAAAGAGTACGTAGTCTTTTTGCGGACCGCGCACAATGTGCATGCTCGATGCTCCAAGACTCAGACGGATTCCCCCTATTACCTCTGAGGGGGAGCCTTCACGCTGCACGACAAACTCGCCACTCGGTGTAAGGCTTAGAATCTCGAAATGTCCGTATTGATCCAGATGCACGATTTCATCCGTACCATCGCCATCCAAGTCCGCGGTAGCGATCGTGTCGTCGTAGGGATGCCGGGTCAACTCCGACATAACGCCCTCTTTAACCCAACTCCAAGAGGCATCCTGCTTTACTCGAATTCCGATGCCCCCCGACTCCCCGGTGATGAGAAGACTCAGCGTACCCGTCTTATCGAGATCTCCCATGAGCATGCCCGTGTAATCAAAATGAACACCGGGCTTAAACTCAAAGGCTAGGCCGATAGAGATCGATATCTTCCCCCCTGCAACCGCAGAGCCTGTCGGCGCAAGTGCCATCATTTTGTACCAAGCGGAGCTTTTTATCTCTTTGTCTAAATCGAGCGCCAGGACTTGACTCAGTTGAAAAGGGGCCAGGTGAGTGAGGCTCACAATCAAAAGCCGCTTATTCAGATCAGAAAACAGCACAACCCAAGTCGGCCCACTCGGGCCCTTGGGCTTCCAAGAACCCGCGATTCTATAAGTGGAGGGATACTTTTCACTGTTCAACGCATTGAGTGAAGTCTTCGTCACCGCAACCTGATTAGCTCCAGTGCGAAGAAACTTTTTGATGACCAAGTTCCAGTAGGACATATCAATCCGCTCCACATAGCCATCACCATCCAAATCAACATAATGTCGATACGGCCCGATCTGACCTTCCTCCGAGTTCGATAGGTTGCTGTCGGCGGCCAGTGCGGTAGGAGCGCTGAAAGCTCCGCTCTCTTTTTCTGGAATAAACACCGATCCTGTGGAACTCAGATTAGGAGGGAACAAGCCAAGAATCAGCTGTCTGACATAGATTTGAACCGACCTCGTACCGGGAAAAGCCCAATCCGGAAAAAATCGACCGATCCCGTGCAGGAACTGCACTTCAAGAAAAGAAGGCTCCAGCTTTGTAAAATCGACTTCCACGGATTTAGTCGCGTCCTTAGGATCCGGAAGCGAAAACTGCCCTGCGGCCTTCTCGTACTGAACGGACCCCTGCTCGCCGTCCTTTAGGTTCACCGGAAAACTCACCCAGGCGCCCAAGGCCCCATACTGGTGCAAAAGGCTGTAGATGCGATCAGGAACTTGAGACACGCTCCGAGGGCCTAATTGATTTACCGGCAAAAGCGAAAAGTTAGGTTGAACGACAAAGGCCCCACTCCGCGAAAAGGTTGAAAGGCTGTAAGGGATTTTCCGCGTCATCACGCCCGTTAAAGAGCGGTCCTTGGAAAACTTTCCAAGGGTAACCGGTGAAAACTCAACAACCGTGGAGCCGACCTGATTTAGGGTCTCCCAGATATCCGGAACGCCATTGCTGTTCAAATCATTAGGGTGGAACTCGACATAAGAACGTCGTTGAAATCGATCGTAAAGTTTCGGAAGGCGATCACAGGCATCGCCGACGCCATCGCCGTCTGAATCCGCTTGAGTTGGATTGGGCGCGAACGGGCAATTATCAAAAAAATCAATCACCCCGTCTCCGTCCGTATCCCGAGTGGCGATGCTGTCCGTGTAGCTGTACTTCTTGGGATCATCGACACCATTTGAAGAAGAGAACGCCAGAGAGGTGGGAACCGTAAAAATCGTACCGAGGGTCCCTTTCGAATTCCAAACAAAAAAGTTTCGCTGGGTACTTTTGTCATCGAACGCTGACGAAAAGTGACTCGGAAGCTCTGCGAGTTGAAAGATCATCTGGCTCGGATTAAACTCACTTCCGTCCGTATAGTCCCCATGACTATTCTTGAGAATAAAATATCCCTCACTCGGATTATCAACTCCTTTTAAGAATCCAATGATCTGAAAAGCGTGGGCAGCGGCGTTCCCAAAATTATAGGGTTTCCCATCCTTGATTCGATCCAAGCAATCTTTACACTGTAGTTTGTCATCAAGATAACTTTCGAGCGGAGCCGGAGTGACCCGACGAAAAACATAGGGCGTACCACTGACGGGAGCGTTGTAGGAGCTCTTCCCATCCCAAAGCCATGATCCGCCCACCAGGACCGGAAAACCCGCAGCGATCGCGGCGAAAATTCCTTCTTCGCTCTTAGCGAAGTCCACCTGAAGAGCCGAGTCGGGTCCGCCAAATGTCTCACTCGGGCAAGCCACACTCGACCAGGCGCTCCCACTCTTTTTCCTACAGAATTTTACGTCAATCGCCTGAGGGTTTTGGACTGAGACCGTGAGCAAATCTCTTTTCTGATAGGCGTCCAGGAAACACGCACGAATATCACTGAAGTCCGTCATTTTTCCTGCTGCGTCTAACTTCATTTGCGGACCGCCCGGAAAATTATAGTTCACCAACTTCGCACAAACGTCCGAATAAGGAGCCAGCAGCTTTGCGTAACCGCGAACCGCTTCAGGATAGATCTTCAAATCATCAGCAGTTCGATCCATAGAACTGGTAAAAGCAGCTTCAACAACCATTCCGAACTGAGAGCCCTGCAGGGGGGCCCGGACTCCATTCCAATTCGTATTGAGTCGCTCATTGCCGACCTCGCTGAGGTCAACCGGCGCCATGTCCAATGACCCATAGGGGGATTTATTGGCAGGGCGGTAAGAATCAAAAGCGCGTGCAACCATGGATTCCATCGCGCCCGTCCAAGCAAAATCCTGGCATGTACCGCCAACCTGACTTTTGATCCGGCTCACCCAGTTTCGTCCGTTACAGTTGAGGAGCGAAACCATACTGTATTTTTTAGGTGCCTCGCCAACCTTGCCCGTCAGCTCCAGTTCCAGCGGAACTTGCTGACATTGCAGATTGGGAAAAAGAGGTCCTCCTGTTATTGCCTTCGAAAAACTCGGAAGTGTGGCGGACCACTGCTGGAACTTAAACGCCTCCGCCTGCGACATCCCCGGGATCGCCTGACCGGGCGCATGGATAAGTTCGATCATGGGCCGAACCAAGCTTAGCGACTCGGGCGCTTGGGCGAAAGACGATGAAGATAAGCTAAGAGCCAGAAATCCAAAAAAGATTCCGAGTAATTTCATGCATCCCCCCTAAATACCGGTAAATGTTGACTACTTTAGTATACTATAAGCTCGAACTGCTGCGCAAGCCTGGGGGAGACATCAATAAAGCAAAGTGTTTTCAAATAGATAGGCGACATCTTCGTAATTACCCAACGGCCACCTGCGGCCTGCGGACATTAAGATGCCGCAAGGACCGATGCGTCGGCTTGGCTTCTCTTCTTCACAAAAAGAGAGGGGCAACTCACGACACCCACGGTGATGGACAAATCAAGATCAGGAACAAGGCGCCTGATGCAAAAAGGATCTTTCCTTAAATTCTCTAGGCTATTCACTTCATGAGTAAAAGAAAAACCAGCCTCATAACCACAATCACGTGCCAGGGCTTTTGTCTCAAGATTAAAATGCTCGTATCCACCCACCGGATAGGCAACGGTTCGAACAGGGCGCTGAATCCGTTTCTCCAATTCTATTTTCGAGAACTCAAGTTGCTCTTTCTGTTGGGCCAGAGTCAAGGTCGAGAGCACATCACTTGAATGCGAATGCGATCCAATCGTAAGCCCCTGCTCCGCGAGTTCCTGAACCTGATCCCAAGTCATGAGCTCTTTGCTACACGTTTCACGAGACGGCATCTGCACACCACACGCGCGCGCGAGTTCCTCAATAAGTCCCGTATTCCCTGAGGCGGGCTCCAATTTAAGAATATCAAGTAACGCACGTTTTGCATCTTCTTGTTTTGAAAGATCAAACCGAGCCCCCCGCAAGGAGATCTCGCGCAAAGTCGTTTTCTTTAAAAAGTAGGCAATGAGATCCCACCATCCCAAACCGCGATCGGTTATGGATTGAGTCGGAATAAAAAAGATGGCGGGCACCCCGAGATCACGAAGTACGGGCCAAGCCAAAGAATAATTGTCTGCGTAACCGTCATCGAAAGTGATCAGCGTGCTGACACCCTCTAGTTCACGCCGTCCCTGAACCACATCCAAAAGTTGTTTTTCGGTCAAAATGCGAGTGTTTTTTTTCAACCAGATCATCTGCCGACGGAACTCACTCACCGTAGGGCCAAAAACCTCGTCATCAAATTCACTGCAAAAATCAGCAGAATCCGGACGAATTCGATGAAAATTAAAAACCATCAAACGCGGATCGCACCACTGCCTGAGAACCCGATCGATTCCCGTTTTCCACAAAATCTGAGAAAGTAATTGTTTCTTACCTTTTACCAAACCCTTTTCCCACTCTCAGCTTAATTTGACCCCTGGCACTCATCGAGGAGCCGGACCATAGAGCATTCCCCCACCAAAGAACAAATAAAAAATTGAGCCCGCACGGTTTGGATCAAATACCGTCCCATCTAGGTTAGACAAAAGTGGAATGTTCTTATTTTTTTTCCAGCTCGCTCCCCCATCCAGCGAATACCATGCGCCTCCCTCACCCCAGGAGCCATCCACCTTATACAGCCCCGAAGCAAACACGTGTCCGGAGTCTTTCGGATCTAATGTAAGCGCCGTGGGATGAGTCATTTGTCTTTGCCTCGTCCAAGTCACGCCTCTGTCTTCGGATTTCCAAACACCAGAGGCAAGCCAAGCGCCTTGACTCTCAATATCCGTTAGCCACAAGGTTTCCCGTTTGGGATCACGGAAATCTACCGCAAATGCCGAGGGAAACCACCAAAATTTAACATCGGCGCTAACCCCTTCAGGTCGTTTGACGGTTTGCCTGAGCAGCTGCCATTTCAGCGAACCGTTTGCGACATCGAGAAAATAAATGCCGGTCGTGCCAGGATTTGAGAACTTCGGGGCATCTCCGGTGAGTAATAAATAGGCGTTGCCGTTGGCCGGATCGATCTCAAGCTGAGGGACCATCTGGATGCCGGCAGGCAATCCTTCATTGAGGGGCGCCCAAGTTTTTCCGCCGTCTTTCGAGCGCGCCACACCCCGTCCGCGAGTGCCCCCGTAGAGATTTTTGTTAAACGAATCGTAGGCAACCGATAAAAATTCGATATTCCATTCTCCCGAACTCGGAGTGAGGCGACTCCAAGAACGACCCCGATCATTTGAGCGAAAAACTCCTCCTTCAGTCCCCTCAACAAAACTCCCGTTTCCCAGGGGAAAATCGTGCAAACTTCCCGAAGCGGCAAAAACAACCGCTTCTTCTAAAGGATCAAAGGCATAATCATAATTGGTATTGTACTTCGCCTGCGTGATTCTCCACGTCTCGCCGCCATCTTCGGTAACCAGTCCGCCGATATCGGCGAGCGATGCGTAGCCCGTTTTCGAAAACTTAGGATGAAACTTTAACCGATGGACTGACGTCACTTCAATTCCCGTGGAGCGCCACTTCTTTCCTTTTTCTCGTGCGCCCTGATCCGCAAATTGGGTAAACGGGGCTTTCCAGGTTGCGCCATAGTCTGAAGAAGTGTGTAAGAAAAAATGCCCCGTTCCGCCAACTTCAGAAGAATCCCGCGGATTGATGGCAAAACTCCAAAAGGCTCCATCATACCACCCCACATCTAAACCCACGGCGCTATACTCGAGCTTCTCTTTTGGCCAAGGCGCGTAGGGTCTCTTGTCCCAGTCATTGACCAAGAATCGAAGCGCCCAACTTTCTCCCGCATCGCGCGAAACCCAGACTTTGCTGCCCGTCTGGCGAATCCAGTTTCCCCCGGTTATATAGAGGGTTTTGGGATCATTTTCCGCCATCCGAATAAAGCGCCCAGCCTCTTTTTTCGTCTGAACAAACGAAGGCGTCTCTGTATCGGGCTTGGATCGGCTGACCCACACGAAACCACATTCAGCTTGGGTGGCGGCATCTCCCGATCCCGCGCAAGCTTTTTTCCCCTGACCATCCATCCAGGCCAGCGTTCTCAACTGGGCATCCGCGCCACCCGCAAATCCCCGAATGACATTCGCTCCGGGTTCAGTGCCAGAGGGTTTGAACCAAGGCTGAAAAGTTTTTCCGTCGTCGTTGGATAAAAAAATCGCCGTCTCCGTGGCGTGAAAAACCTTGGGGTGGGTGCTTGGGAGCGCGCTTGACAGCGCGCCAGCCTGAATACCAGACTGAATAAATGTCCCGCGACTCTCACCCGTTTGCACTTTTTTCCAACTCGATCCCAAATCCTCTGAACGATAAAGGGCCTGATTTGTAGCACAAAAGATCAGTTTTGATTTCTCATGATCTCCTAACCAGTATTTGATCCACTCGTCTTTTTCTAAAGGAACAGCAATCGACGTCCAGAGCGCGCCCTGATCCAAGCTCCGCTTGGGATTTTTTCCGCCTGAAGCAAAAAAAACGGTACGACCATCTGAACTCAGTCCTACCCCCGAACTTCGCTCCAGATTATAATCGAATACGACCTGATCATGCGCAATCGCTCGCCATGACTTCCCTTCGTCCTGAGAACGAAACAAAGTGCCCATGTCCGTTCCAACAAAGCGAAGACGCGAACCTGCTTTTCCATAAGGACTGAGGGTGAAACCCGAAAGCGCGCCCCCGCCTCCCACACCCCGGGGCTGATAGTCTTGCATTTTGGAATCTGAAAATGCGACGGGCATCGCCCAAAGAGCGCCCAGCAAACCCCACACGACTCCTCTGAGAACCCTTACTTGAAACATAGACGACCGACTTTCTTCTAATGACGTTTTACTGCCTTCGGGAAAAACCTTAATTAACGCAACATGTTATCAAATGATTCCATATTTTGGTTGCGATGACTACCCCCTAATCATTCGACTCCGAAAAAAATGTACAAATAAACATTAAACAAATCCAGCCGATATGCTATGACACGGCGAATCTTTTAGAGGAGCTGAATTTAGATGACTCATTTTCACAAACCCGTATTGATCACTGGCGGCGCAGGTTTTATCGGAACCTATCTCGCTCGCCGTTTACGTGCGGAAAATATCGAAGTTCGAAGCCTGGATATTCGCGATCCACGTACGCCAGTTTCGGGTGTGAACTACCTCAATGGCGATGTGCGCAACCCTCAGGACCTCATGCAGGCAGCGACAGGCGTTCAGGCGATCTATCATTTGGCGGCAGTCGTAAGTGTGGTGGAGTGCCAGGAAAAGCCCACCGAAAGTTATAGCACAAATTTCATGGGAACCATTCAAGTCCTCGAAGCGGCGCGAGCCGAGGGAAAAGCTGCTGGCAAAATTCCTCGGATTATTTTTGCAAGCAGCGCTGCGCTTTACGGCCACAATGGAAAAGAGAACATTCCGATTAAAGAAACCGACGTTTCTGAAACCCCCCTCTCCTACTATGCCCATCAAAAATTGTCTTCGGAGCAGGCAATCCGACTCTATCACGAGCATGCCGGAGTGCCTGCCGTGGTCTTCCGATTCTTCAATGTCTTTGGAATCGGCCAGGATCCTCACTCTCCGTATTCGGGTGTAATCAGTATCTTTTCAAGACTGGCCAAGGAAAACGCGCCGCTTAAGCTCAACGGCGGAGGCACCCAAACTCGCGATTTTGTTTCGGTAAAAGATATTGCGGAGGCCTGTTTCCTGGCTCTTCCTTCAAATTCTGCAAATTCTGCAAATTCCGCAAATTCTGCTTCGACTGAACTCACGCGAGGCGAAGCCATTAATCTTGGAACGGGCACTTTAATTTCGATTCGCAAACTTGCTGAATGGATTGTCAAACTTTCTGACGGAAAAAGTGAGATCATCACGGGCCCGGCTCGCGAAGGGGACGTCCTTCATTCATTGGCGGATCATTCTCGCGCCAAAGCCCTGCTCAATTGGAAACCTCAAGTTTCCCTTGAAGCTGGATTAGCGGAGCTCCTTTCATGATGAGTTTCATCTCACTTACTTTTATTGCAGTTGCCTGCATCGGCTGTCTTGGCACCCTCGGGATGACCTGCGTTTTTCCGCTCTTGGGCGGAATGCTCCATTTCCTGAGTCTTCGATTATCCGGTGGCTCCACGAAAGACACGACCCGCACTCCGGTGAAACGAATTGCCATTCTCATCCCGGCTCATAACGAAGCCCATACCCTAGCTTTAACTCTGACTTCTGTGCAAAAATCAATTTCCCATCTTCAGGCAAAACACCCCAAAATCCAGGTCGTAGTTCGCATTGGCGCCGATGGCTGCACCGATACGAGTGAAAAAATCGCACATTCATTTGGGGTCGAGGTCCTTCAGTTTCCTGGCCAAGGTAAATGGAAAACCGTCCACGCGCTCGTGAAGGCATCTCAGGATTCTGATTGGGTCGTCATGGCCGATAGCGGAATCTTATGGCCAGATAATTTCCTCCTCGAATGTCTCCCTCTGTGTGAACAAAGTGACGTCATGGGTGTCGCGCCCACTTATCAAAACCCCTCCCCTGGGATCGTCGAGCGGATGATCTGGAATCTTGAGCGGGTTTTGAAAACACTCGAAAATATTTCAGGCGGCCCTGTCAGTGTGCACGGCCCTACGGTGCTTTATCGACAGGCCATTTTGCAAACCGCTTTGGATCAACTCACTCGTAAATCTGAAGCTCAGCAGGCCGGCTGGATTAATGATGATGTTGTGATTTCGCTGTTTTTGCGACTCACTCAACCGCAACAGCGAATTGTTTACCTCTCCAGTGTCGCGGCTTTTGACAGCGTGGAGTCCCAGATTGATGTAAAAACCCAGAAACCTCTGCGCGAGCTCAATCGCCGCAAAAGGATCGTATTGGGGAACCTGCAATGGATGCGCATCATTCTGCGCCCCTACGCGAGACAGAATCTCAGCGCCAGCCTCATAGCCTGCCGCCGTATTTTTCGAATGCTTTGGGCTTACTGGATGCTGGCACTAGCCGTTGGCGGAATTTCACTGATGTTCCTATTACAGGGCTTAAATTTGTCCCTGGCCCTGTCGCTATTTATTATCCTTCTTGCATTCGCAATCGTTGTATCCCCCACCCTTCGCCCCCTTCAAATGCTTTTAGATGCTGGGTGGGTTTCGCTTATGGCTCCCTATTATTGGATGTCAAAACAGTCACTATCGAGGTGGAAATGAAAACGATAAAAGAACGAATCCTGTCATTTGATTTAACCGGGCTCTGGTCGCTGCTATGGCTTGCCTGTACGGCCTACTTCTGGTTTTTTCTCAATCTTCACAACCCGTCTTTTTCGGCCTGGAGCCTGCCTCTCAATGTGATCATCGCCGCAGGCATTGCGCTGCTGGCGAGTTATGTGCTGTGGGCCGTTCGGTTCTTCAGCATTATCCGAATCGCGCCACTTAAAAGTGATTTTTTCCTCTTCTTGTTTGCGATGGGTGTGGCATCGGGCGTGCTGGCGCTTTTGCTTTTGCTAGGGTTCCATGCTCCCAAAGCCCTCCTTGTTCAAATGGCCGTATCACTTCCGATCGTCTCGGCTGCCTATTTCTCGGGCTATGTCTTTTTTACTCAGTGGCTTGGTCGTAACCGAAAACGGAGAATCACGCTGCGACTTCGCCCCGAAGAAACCCGTCAATACCTTGAAGCGCTTGAAGAGGCCGGTTTGATTGACCAGATTGAGCTCGTTCCTGCCTCAGAAGTTCTTGCCGAATTTGCCGAAGGCAATCGACCTAAGATCGATCTCATCGTGTTTTCTCGAGGCGGCTCTCGCGACATGCGCACCGATCGTTTTCTCTTGCGCGCGCATCTGGCCGGCATTCGAATCAAAGACCGCAGAAGTACGTTAGCTTCACTCACCCGCAAAGTTGATCTTGAGGATCTGGATGTGTGGAGCTTCGTCTCGTCAGCGAGTTCGCAAAGTGCCTGGCAACGATTCACTCGGATGCTTCGTGAATCTGTTGAACCCGTGCAGGCGTTAGTGTTGATCGTCGCGTTTCTGCCCTTGCTTTTGATTCTTGCAGTTTGCATCAAATACACTTCGCCAGGCCCCGTCTTCTACTCTCAGCGCCGCACCGGCTATTACGGCAAGGTTTTTAAACTCTACAAACTCAGAAGTATGCGAACGGATTCTGAGTCCAGCGGTTACCAGTGGGCCTCCAAAGGGGACTCTCGAATCACCCCGTTTGGTAAGTTTCTGCGAAAATCCCGACTCGACGAACTCCCACAACTTTGGAACGTCGTCCGGGGGGATATGAGTTTCATTGGTCCCAGGCCGGAGCGGCCCGAGATTTACCGCGACTTAAAAGAAACGATCCCCCTGTTTTCTCTTCGTACGGACGTCCGCCCGGGAATTACGGGATGGGCTCAAATTTGTTCTGGCTACGCGGCCTCTGTCGATGAAACAAGGCTAAAGCTTGAGCATGACTTGTATTATATTCAAAACATGTCGGTACGGCTGGATATCGTGATTTTTCTCCTGACCATCAAAGTGATGCTCTTTGGGAATGAATTTATTGACAGACCTAAGGTTAAGTTTCATCGTACAGCAAGCATTCTTTCTGGCATGTTTCCCTGACATCGACAACATCGGAGTTAAAACGTGAAAAAACCGACCTCTTCATCGCACTGGCCGATCTCCCTGCTTTCAAGCGTCTCTGCGCTCGTGAATATGGCGGTGCCCCTGATCATGGTGCGCATTCTTCCGCCTGAGCAGATGGGAATTTTCAAGATCTTCTTTCTTTATGTTCTCATGATGCCAGCCTTCTCCATGACCAATGGTCTAACCAACGGCCTTGGCTATTGGGCGGGACAAGGGGACCGAGGACTGCGAGCGATCCGCATGTCCAACTCGCTGATTAACCTGATCGCCGTCGCGCTGACCTTTCTGATGCTCCTCGCCTCACCGTTAGTGGCAGCGATTTTTCATTGGCCATTCATGACGGCATGCCTTTTTGCTTTTTCGATTTGGGGCGCGGTTTGTCTGACCTTTCTCGAAGAGTCTTCGATCGTCACCGGAAAAATCTGGTTTGGGGCAATTTACCTTTCCTCGACCGAAATCCTGCGATCAGCCCTCCTCGTGGTGACTGCCCTTGTCACCCGAAGTTTGGACATGATACTGTTGGTTGCATCACTTAGTGCCGTCGCCAAAGTCACCGCAAGTCTCATTCTCGCCAAAAGGCGTGGCCTGATCGACTTCACATTCGGTGGCTTTTTTGAAAAAGATGAGAGTAAGAAAGTCTTGTTTCAAGATATCTGGAAATATGCATTCCCGGTGTCTGTCGCTGGAGTTTTCGGAGTATTTGTAACGTCCAGTGACCAGATCATCCTTTCGCATGTGCTGCAACCCGCACAGTTTGCCCTTTACGCGATAGGCTGCTTGAGCCTTCCTCCCATTTTCATCCTTGAACAGTCCGTGACTCGCGTGATGATCCCTCAATTGTCTGCCGCTTTTGCAGAGCGAAACACACTTCGAGCCGCCCACTCTTATCGTGGCACTGTCGATCAACTGGCTTGGCTTATTATTCCAGCAGTGACTGGCCTTATTGTCTTTGCAGAACCGATTATCCAGCTTCTCTTTACGGCCCAATATCTCGAATCTGCGCAGTACCTGCCTTGGTTTGCGCTGGGTTATCTTCTTTTGATTTTTCCAACCGATGCCGTTCCGCGCGCTCGCGGCGAAGGCCAGTGGATCCTTCGAGCGTCTCTTATCTTTTCCCCACTTTCTTTGATTCTTTGCTTTGCCCTTGGCTCGACATGGGGAGCCTTCGGCGCATTGGCCGCCATTCTCATTGCAAAATTGGCACTCAAGATTTATGCCGTTTACTATATCAGAACTTCTACGAAGTGGAGCTGGAGTTCTTTTATTCCGCAGAGATCTATCGCCATTTATCTTATAACCAGCGTTCTCTTGGCACTGCTTATTGAGTTCGCCCAAAAGGAGTTCCATCTTTTTGCGGGTAGCTTAAACTTTTTTGTTTATGGCTTTGCTTTCATTTTGATGTATTTTCCATTGGCTTTCTTTTTTTCGATCTATGGAGTCCCCAGAGAGAGAGACGAGGGAGTGCAAGGGAACGTGCTGCTCTTTACGCAGCATCTTGGAATTGGTGGACTTGAGCGCCTTGTCTTGAATTTAGCTAAAGATCTGCGCAGTCAAGGCAAATGGAAACCGTTTGTTTTTTCGCACGATTCAGCGGAAAATGCGCAGAATTACTCTTCGCGCTCGTTGGTCGGTGAGTTTCTCAAACATGATATCCCCGTCGATGCTCTTCAGAAGGGCGCGGGTTTTTCGTTGCACACTGTCTACCGATTGCTCCGCTGCATTCACGTTCACGAAATCGACATCATTCATTCACACGATATGGGCACCCTGATCTATGCCGTTTTTGCCAAGCTTCTGACCCTCGGCAGAGTTCGGTTAGTTCATACCCAGCACAGCTTCGTCCATCTCGCTCGCCATAAGCGATATGCGCTCTATGAAAAATTCTTTACGCGTTTCGTGGACACATTGACAGTGGTTAACGAAAGTCTGGTTTCATCCTATGAGGCCTTGGGAGTTTCTCGAAACAAGATCCAGGTTATCAGCAATGGCGTAACTTTCCCAAAACAATCGCTCATCACTTTTGAAGAGAAGATTCAGCTTCGTCGAGAGCTTCTGGCCGAACTCAGGGCCAGCCAAAAACTTGCTTCGCTGCGTGCGCCCTTGCCCGTACTTGTGGTCAAAGATCATTGGCTCCTTTATATGGCCAGGTTACATTCAGTCAAAGGCCAGCGAAAAGCAGCTGAGCTCTGGAGCGCCCTGAATCCCGCCATTCGGAGAACATCGTTGCTATGGATCGTGGGCCCCGAGGCCCAAAGCGGCGAGCAAGACGCAGTTTTGAAAGCCTTCGAAGCCGTCCCTAATCGTGATCGAGTTATCTTTATTGATGGCACGCAAAATCCGCAGCAGTGGCTCAACGCTTCGGACCTCTCGATCTCCTGTTCCCAGGTCGAAGGCATGCCCATGGGCCCGATCGAAGCACTGGGATCAGGTCTCCCGGTCGTGCTTTCGGAGATTGAGGGTCATGAGTTTCTGAGAAACCAAGCTAAACTTTTCCCTCTTTCGGACCTCCAAAAAGGGGCTGCCGCCATTGAATCCACCCTCAGTGTGCCAGACTACCGCTCTCCTCTCTATTATTATCACCTTTGGCGAGCGAGCCGTGGGATAAGACAGGAGTATTCACTCGCTGCCATGACTGAAAAATATGCCCAAGCTTACAGTACCCATGCCACAGGGAAAAGCACATGAGCGGCAGCCCCTCCTCCTTCTTGGGCAAAGCCATGCGAATTTTGCAAAGCAGGCCCACCCGGTTTTTTCTTACAGTGCGGGGCTGGTTTCTCTTCAAAGCAACCCGGTGGCTGTCTCGGATATTCCCGCTCCCGGGTGTGGTTTTGGGCAAGAACGTACGACTTCAGCGGTTGCGCTGCTTGATGGCCGAAGCCCCGGAGGCTTCAATCCACATTCAAGATCATACGATTATCTATGAAAATGCCAGGATCGAAGCCTATGAAAAGGGCATGATTCAAATCGGCGATTGCTCAATTCTGGGAGATATTCGAATCCAGGCGCGGGAACGAATCCAAATTGGCAAAAGGTTTCTCTCAAGCTGGAACGTCTTTATTTCAGACTTTGAGCCTCACCCTATCGAGGCCGACCTTCGGGGCTTTCAAGTGGAGATGATGGTCGAACAATTTAGACCCCGATTTGCGGGTGCCCATTCAGACAACGCGCTTTCCACACGCTGGACCTCCAAAGCCTGGGCCTTCCCGAAAGAGGCTATCGAGATCGGGGACGACGTGTGGGTCGGCGCCAACGCCACCATTCTAAAGGGTGCAAAAATTGGAAAAGGCTGTATCGTTGCAACCGGCTCCGTTGTCATTCGAGGCACTTACCCCGAGCATTCAGTGCTTGCGGGCAATCCCGCGAAAGTGGTAAAAACGATATGACCGTGGAAACACCATTTCCTTTTCTCAATTACCTTCGCTTGGGTGAGATCAAACGGCTGGTTCATCGCTTCAACGACCAGGTCAATCAACACCAAGCAAAAGCGGTCTCCATCACCAGCCTTCAACCCGGCGAGGGAAGAACCTTTCTTGTGGCGGTACTGGCCATCGGACAAGCCCTCTTTCTAAAGAAAAAGGTTTTGGTTATTGATGCCAGCAGTCAGCCGGAAAAAGGCCTCTGTACCTTAATCGAATTTTTGAGGATGAGCTTTTAGGAAAATGTGTCGACCTCATCTCGCCAAAAAACAAAACGGCATCCTCAGAAGATACTGCCGACTTCGAACTCCGGGAGCTGATCGAGAGTTATAAAAGAAAATATGATCTCATTCTCCTTGATACCACCGCCATCGAATCTTCAAACACGACCTCGATGGATCCCATGATCGTCTCTAAAGCTGCCGAGCACACCCTGATGATCCTCTCGAATCCCAGCATTTCGTCGGGAAACTTCAAGCATGTGAAAAAGGATTTTGAAAGTTGGGGCATTCACCTGCTTGGAACGGTCTATAACTTCGGGAGCTTGAAATGAGAAACCAGCCCCATTCACAACCTGACGACACGATCGCTTTTCATGAAGTAGCAGCCATAATCAAGCGCCACTTTTTGCGCTCAATCATCATCATGATCTTCGGCACCGCGGTAGGGATTGGCCTGACCTCGGTTGTACCCAAGCGCTTTGCCTCAAAAGCGGTTCTCAACATTCAGGCCGCCTATTTTCAAATCCCGCTTGTCGGAGATCTCGTGTCTAACCCCAGCGACTCCCTTGAGTATAAGGCCCAGCGAGAGTCTCTGCTCCGCTTTGCGCTCAGCGATGGTTTCTTAGAAGACGTCGGCACCAAGTTTGGGCTTTTCAGAACTGACAAAGAGGATCGCCGTCATCCTGCGGAAAGAGAGAGTCTTCTTCAGGGAATTGAATACTTCAGTCTGGGTGGAAACAGTTATCAGATCTCCGCAGTCGGACCTTCTGCCGAGATCGCGTATGAACTCACGCGCGCCGTGCTTAACCAAATGATCGCAACACTTGCGGCGGAGCGACTGGGCAAACTCACGCGCGCGCGCACCGCAATTTTATCCAATCTTGAGACCTTGAAAACTGAGATCGCACACGCCGGACCCTCTCAACCCGCATCTGTGGATGAAGCTTCCGAGAGCCTGGAAGAAGCGCAAGCCAGGCTTCATTCGCTGGAACAGCGTTTTACGCCCCAACATCCCTCTGTGGTCGAACAACGCCATAAGGTCGAGTTACTCAGATCAAGAGTATCCCGAGGCAGTAAATCTGGCGTTTCGGACACTCCCCTTTCGGCATCCCGCCGCACGATACAGGATCTCCACGACGATCTGGCCAAGAAGTTCAACTACCTGAATATCGTCATCGACATGGAAAAAACCACGGATAACTACGCGTATCTTTCGGTTATCGAGCATCCGAGTATCCCGTCGGGGCCCTATGCCCCCAAAAAACGAGTATTCGCTTTGGGCGGCTTGATTCTCGGCCTCGTGCTCTCTTTGTTATGGGCCGTGGTTAAAGAACTACGGCGCGGCACCTTCGTTCAACCCATCCACGCTTCTGAAGTTCTGGACGCCCCGTTCCTGGGCAGTCTGCCTCGCTGGGAAGGAGAGTCTTCCCAAAAACTGCTAACTCCCCCGAAACAACCTTCCTCATGACGGCACTCACCGCAGCGATACCCTGGATATTGGGTTTATTTACCCTAGGAATCTGCGGCGCCATCTTTGGAAAATTTTGGAGTTCGTGGAGGACCTTCTCCTTTCCCGTTTCCCTGACACTGCTTCTTATGTTTCTAGGACTCAGTGGCGTTATGGTGATTGGCGTTGGCGTTACTCAAGCCTTGTTGGGTGTCGGGTTGGCCGCCGGAATTATTTTGAGCTTCTTGCAGCCGGTCGCCGCGGTTTGCATTCTCGTCTCGCAACTCTTGATTCGACCCTGGGAAGTGATCGCCGATGCCCCCTCGCTTCTGGGGACTTTGCCTCGCCTTTTAGCCGCGATTACCTTCACGTCATGGCTCCTTCACCGTTTACTTCGAAAACGACTCAGCTTTGTTTGGAATTCGAGTCTTACCGTTTTCACCTTTCTTTTTGGATGGCTCCTCCTATCCGCTCTTTTGGCCCCCTATGCTGAATACAATCTTGAGGACATCTTTCGCATTTTCCTGCCCATCTTTGGTTTTTGCATTCTCCTCGTCAATTGTGTTGAAACAAAACGGGACTTTGCACTTGTCACCCAGTCACTCACTCTTGCACTGGCCGCCGTGATTGCGACTGCACTTGTGTACACCCTTGCTGATCCCGAGTTCCTGACAGGCGGTCTGCGACTGCAAAGTGTGGGGCAAAACGGCAACACCAATGATCTTGCCGCGCTCACGGTGCTTGCGATTCCCTTCTCGTATTTTTCTTGGATGGAAAAGCGGAAACTCAAGAAATCCGGATCCTGGGTTGATGTCTTGTGCCTGGTGATCTTCTTTACCGCTCTGATTTTGGCAAAGTCTCGGGCTGCCATGCTCGCCCTGGGTGGCGCCTTCGGTTTTCATCTTTTTCTCACGACCCGTTCTAAAGCCAAGCTTTTGTTGAAATTGAGTTTATTGGCGCCCGTGGCCTTCGGACTCTTTGTCGTCGCCTTGCATCGAGATGCGGCGGATCTTGAGGGCTCCTCTGATTCGCGATTTAACTATATTTTGGCAGGATTCAAAATGCTTCGGGCCCACCCGTTTTTCGGCGTAGGCGTTGGCAACTATCCCCGATTTTATGATCAGTTTACCTTAGCGTACATCGAAACCGGAGAGCGCACGGCTCATTCGACCTGGATGCTTTTGCTTTCAGAAACAGGTCTGATGGGTCTGTTGCTCTTCGGCATTCTATTCTACACTTCAGTCAAACGGGCATGGAGCATTCGAGCGGTTTACCCGGAACTCTTAGTCTCCTTGTTCGGATATTCCATCACGATGACTTTTCTTTCCCACGCCTACTGCCTTTATCCCTATTTGCTATTTTTTCTCATTCTCAGCGCCAGCCGGCTGCCTTTGCCCCAGTCAGGAGATCCCCTTCATGGAACTTAAACGTATCTCGATTCTCGACGGTTTTCGGGCGCTTGCGATTTTGCCCGTAATTGGCTTTCATTATTTCAGCCGATGGACACCTCCACTTTGGGGGACGAATCTCTACCCCTACGGAGGAACGTATTCGGAGTTTCCACTTTTTCGTTATGGGTATCTTGGCGTGGAGTTCTTTTTTGTCATTTCGGGATTCGTGATTTCGATGACTTTGTTTGCCTCTAAAAATGTGCGCGATTTTCTGATGAAGCGGATCGCGCGCCTTTGGCCCGCAATGCTGCTGTGTTCGGTGCTTACTTTTTCGCTTTTGAAGATTCTTCCGCAAACGTTTTTCGTCATGGAGGCAAAAAACTTTCTCCCCAGTCTGACCTTTGTGGAACCTTTTGTTTTTGAAAAGCTCCTGCACACACCCTTTTCATGGATCGATGGCGCTTATTGGTCGTTGTCGGTTGAAGTGCGTTTTTATTTTTGGGCGACCGTTCTCTACTTTTTATTTCGAAAGCATTTTTTGGAGACGTTTTTTGCATTCACCCTCGCGGGCCTAGCCATTACGGCCGTGGCCTATCGTTGGATTTTGCCGCTTCGAACCGTCTCGGAGCTTGCGTTTTTTCCCGGATTTTTGCCCTGGTTTGCCATGGGGGTTGCCTTTTTTCATCTTTTCCAGGGGAAAAAGCAGAAACAAGCGCACCTCATCGTTGTTGCGAGTTTAGGCCTTCAGTTCGTTCAGTCTATTCTGCGCCAGGCAACTGAGGGCGCGACTGTTGGATCCCCCGTGGGAGAGTGGGCGGTCTTTGCTCTGATTGTCGCCTTCTTTTACGCTCTCGTTTACCGGCCGCATTGGCTCTCGTTTTTTGGGTGGTCTTTTGTCAGTACCTTGGGCGCAGCAAGTTACAGCCTTTATCTTTTGCATCAAAACCTAGGAGTCGCTCTTATTCGCGTTATAGCGGATCAGACCTCACTTCCGGGCGAATTAATTGCATTAGGCGTGATTGGATTATTGATTACAGCTGCTATCTCGATATATCGTTTTTGGGAAACGCCGGCAAAACGCCTGATTCTCAAACGCACTGCAAGGTGGACTCTATGAAATTTTCAAAAATCCTGATTCTGTGTTTCCTTATAATACAAACGATTGCACCCCTGGCGATTGCCGCAACTCCCGGGTCACTCGAACTCGACCTGTCGAGCTCGGATTACCGCAAAGCCTTGGAGGGACGTCAGGTCCTATTTTCCAACTCAGGGCTTGAGCGCATTCTTAAAATCGGACAGCGCAATTTGGACTGGCTGGAGCTGATCAATAAAAACCGCCCGGACGACAAGAAACTTGAGCTCTCGACTGCTGCAACTCAAGGCGGAATCCCCATCGAGAGCCCTCGCAAATCAAACCCGACTATCATTCAAGCCGACTTTGATGCGATCACGGCAACTTTGCCCAAATCGGTTTCGGATGTTTTGCTCAACAACTGGCCTCAGTCAGAGCAGCCTCCGATTGAAGACGAAGCCTTCTTGGAAATCGCTCGAAAAATCGATCGATCCTATCAATCGGCAAGTCGCTGGATCCTGCAGGAGCCTGATCTGTGGTCTTATACGATGCGTTCCAATATGGACATTCGTGGCTATGTATTTTTGTCGCGTGAAGCGGGACTTGAAGCCAAGCTCAAGGGTTGGACCGGCTTGGACGCAGAAGTGCGCAAGAATTTTGAAAACTGGCTGGTGGGTGAATGCCACAACTCCAATCATTCAATTCAAGACTGCAAAAATATACTCAGTCATGAAATCTCGGTAAAAGGCCATCCCTGGAACTTTCACCTCACCTATTTGGCAGGTTCCAAAGAACTGTACGATGGTTTTTTTGAACTTCAAAATTCAAGGAGTGATTCACACTGGAATGCTGGCAAATCTCTCTATACGGTGCCCTTTAAAACCCCGGAGCTTCCGGCTGTGGGCCTCTGGCTCTCAACAAACATTGAAGACGAATGGCGTTTTAATGGATTTCAACTGCGCTTGAACTTTAAGAGCAATGGATCCGGAATGCCTCGCGTTGTGTTCGAAGCCGGCGCCACTCCGCATGTGGATGGACTGGGCGGCAACACCATTACGATGGACGCCAATCGCTCGATTCAAGAATACTCCTCGCGCTGGACGATCCGTCATGAATTTGGACACGTCCTGGGTTTTCCGGATTGCTACGTTGAATATTATGACAACGAGGATTCAGTGATGATCAGTTATCAAATCGATATTGAGAATCTGATGTGCAGTCGCAAAGGCAAATTCAAACAGACGCACTTAGATGAACTGCGAAAAGCAAATTAGCAGGCGTCAAAAAGCTGGAAAGTGAAAACGGACTGAATCTGGTCCTGTTCGAGCTGATCAAGGGTCACGGTACAGTAGTCGTCATTTTCAACGACTAATTTCGTCTCACCTTTAGCGGCATCAAATGTAGCGGAGCTGACTTGGCAAGAAGAGCCCGTCGTGCGAATTACGAAATCACGGCCCAAAGCTCCCGGCACTGAAAAGCTAATCGCGCGATAGATGATGTCATCACAACGCATCGGCAGATCAAGTTCACGGCCCGCGTCGCGCTTCCAGTCAATTCGTTGTTGATGCTCATAGACACCGTCTTGCGCGCCGTCAGTTTCAGAGGCCAGGCTGGAACCTGGAATCAAAGACGTTCCAAGAAGACAAAGTGCCAATGCATAGAATTTAAGCGTTTTCATCACCTCCCAACCTACGCCATGTCTAGGCGAAGGTTTAATACATAGAGGTAATGTTATTATACTTATGATGCATAATTACGCGCCTCCGGCGCGCCCAAAGCGCGCCGGAGCAAATTGACTTGTCATCTGTTCGAAAAGGCGATTTATGTCTAGGCGGGAGATCTTTATGCATCAAAGTTCACGATCTAGAACACTCAAAAAAGCGCTAGGAATCCTATCCCTTTCGCTTGCCTCAGTCTCCTCCTTAATCGCTTTGAGTAGTTGTTTTGGTCGATCCTCAGACGTTGAGGCCCCAGCTCCTGAGGTTTCGGTAACGCCGAGTCCAAGTCCCACTTCCGTAATTGCAGCCACTTCATGCACTTTGAACAGCGATTGTACCTCAAACTTTTGTGTTGATGGATACTGTTGTAATTCTGCATGTGCCGGACAATGTCAAGCTTGCGATGTCACGGGCAGTCAAGGTCTCTGCACTACCGCACCCGCCGGGCCCGTTCATGGAACCCGTACCGCGTGCACTGGGGCCGGAAGCACGTGCGGAGCAGCTTGCGATGGGAATAATGCCACCGCTTGTGCTTTTCCCTCAGGAACGTCATGTGGCTCGAGCTCCTGCTTGGGGGATTTTCTAGCGAGTTCAGCTTGCGACGGTGCTGGAACTTGCGCAGTCGGGGTAACGGAGTCTTGTGGCGCCTATAGTTGCGGAAATTCCGCATGCAAGACCTCCTGTAGCAGCAGTTCAGATTGCTCCAGTGGTAATTTATGTTCCAGCTCCAGTCTCGAGGTTCTGCTTAAAGACATCGCGGTTGAGAAACAGTCACTTCAAATCCTGACATCGCCAAACGGTACCGCTTGCTCCTCAGGCTCAGACTGTACTTCAAACTTTTGTGCTGATGGCTACTGCTGTAATTCTATTTGCGGCAACGACTGTTACTCCTGCAGCGCTGCGACCAACACAGCGGGTATCAATGGGACATGTAGTCCTATCAGTAATGGATTGGATCCCAAGGGACAATGCCTAGGTTCTGACCCCATCTGCGGCGCCACCTGCAATGGAAACGGCAATTGCACGAGCGTGCCGAATTCGGCAACCTCGTGTGGAGCGGCCTCGTGCTCGAGTGGGAGTGAGACCTACACTCGTTGTAGCGGCACGGGGGATTGTTTTGGTCCCACCACGCATACCTGTGCGCCCTACATTTGCGACACCACGAGTTGCAAGACTTCGTGTAGCAGCAATAGCGATTGCATCACCAATTTTGTCTGTTCGAGCGGGAGTTGTGTCTCTGCAGGATATTCCAATGGAGCTTCTTGCAGTTTAAATTCAGAATGCGCCTCAAATTTTTGCGTGGACGGATATTGCTGCAGTGGTGCTTGCAGTGGACAATGCCAGGCTTGCGACATTATAGGCCATCAGGGAACTTGCACGACTGTTTCCTCGGGGGCACCCCATGGCGGGCGAACGGCCTGCACCGGTGCGAATACGACCTGTGGTGGGACCTGCAATGGATCAAGCGGAGTCGCTTGCGCTTATACCGTCGCGGGTACTACCTGTGGAACAGCCTCTTGCGCTTTTGAGACCGAACAGCCGGCTGCTACGTGTAGTGGTTCAGGAGCTTGCACGACACCCTCCTCCCACACCTGCGCTCCCTATGTCTGTGGCCCTCTGGCGTGCAAGACCTCTTGCACTGGTAACACGGATTGCGCGGCCGGGAAGAGCTGCTCCAATGGTGCCTGCATTACGGGCACGAGTGGACCAGGCAGCTGCACTCCAGGGCCATAAATGACCGGAATTCCGAGTATCGAAAGCCCTCCATCTTTGCAAAATCTTGAAGACAAAATCTTGAATAATTTCTCAAGTCCTAGCCCACTCCTGTCGATACGAAGCTAAATACAGATTTAAACGTGTCGAACCTTTAAAAAACACAGGAGCCAATCATGAAGTGGAAATTGATTATTTTGGTAGCAATCTTAAGCGTTAGCGCGGCTGTTTTGAGCAATTGCGGCACAACCGACCCCGCTGCGGTGGCCCCGGACACCACAATTTTGCCGTCTGGTAAAACAATCTGGCCAACGATCAACCCCTAATTTTCGGAGATCTTTCACATGAAGAATAGAATGAAAAATAAATTTATGAAATCAGGACTAGCGCTCTGCTTAATCGGTCTTTTTCCCTCAACAATGGGCTTCTCGGAAACGATTCCATCGAATCAATCGTCCGGACCAAGTCGCGCATTTAGCATGGCTTATAATAAGATTTTCCCGACCATCGCCGGGAAAGCGACCGTCGCTGCTGCGATGGCTGGAACGAAAGCATGCAGCACAATTAAAATTGCAAGCACGACAGATGAGAGCACGCTGGGTTTTGCTTCTTATATTAACTATGTGATGTGCGTTCTGATCCATGATGCCAAACTCACTTCCGCAAGCTCAAGTACCGTTACGCTTGCAGATGGTACTGTATTGCACTCTGAGATCGCCTCCGGGACGACCATTGCCGCTAATTCGGCCTTTGGAACGACTTATGGATATGAAGCGCGAATCTGGACTTGCAGCTCAAGCTGCACCGTCACCACCTCCTTTAAGCCGCTTCTGTATATGATCTTCGATGTTAAGGTAACGGGAACGTCACTCACAACTAACAAGGGGGAATTATGGATCGACACGGGCGCGATTCTTGGCACCGCGGGATCGCTTGGTTTCTATTCAGTCTACGATCTCCCTGAAACTGGTGATCAAAGTATTGAGCTCAAAGGCATGAAAACGACGATATTCTCAGACGGCACGAGCGAAGCTTTTCACGGAAAGCTGACCAAGACGTCGGTCGGCACCTCGAGCGAAAACACGAAAGCCAGTTTTGCAATTTCGAATCCGACAACTGGCTTTGCCACGGTCGCGGCACTCAACTTTACCGGCCGCTACGGGACAGACACGCTGACGGGCGGACTCTATGCTGATACCACCCGCGGCACGGTCAGCACGACAACGGCAATGTCCAGTTTAGATGTTTCAGGCTACAGTTGTTTTTCGGGTGCACTCGGAGCTAGCGACTACACCATTACAACAACTACAGGATGTTCCGCGCTCCCTGTAATCACGATGAGTGAAACCTTAGCCGCGGTTGCCACTTTCACCTATGACACCATCATGGCGACGACGCCGGTTTGGGCCGTGATGAAAACGGGCCCAAGCGCACTTTAAATTCGTGGGTCTTTAGGTACTACAAGGGGGCTAGGCGCTGGGATCAAACCCTGTGTTTAGCCCCCTTTTCTTGTTTCGATTCCCCCTATCTTCTCCCTATCTTCTGGCGCCGCAGTTTGTTATTACCCTTCCCCTACCCTATGATTCACTTTACCAACGTCACCAAGCAGTACGGCCAGCGCATTCTCTATAAAGACAGCAGCTTCCAGGTCCGCCCTAACGACCGAATCGGGCTGGTCGGTCCCAATGGCGCCGGGAAAACCACGGTTTTTCGGCTTGTCACGGGCGAAGAGAGGGCCGATGGCGGCACGATCAGCTTCTCTGACAAGCTCGTGATTGGCTACTTCTCTCAAGACGTTGGAGAAATGTCAGGCCGCTCGGCGCTTGAAGAAGTCAAAGCGGGCGCCGGAAAAATATCAATGCTGGCTGAACGAATTACGAAGATGGAAAAACAGCTGGAGCAATCAGCTGAGCAGCCCCTCTCTGATGATCAAATGGAGAAGTTGCTAGAAGATTACGGCGACGCTCAACTCGAGTTTGAACAGCGTGGTGGCTACGACCTTGATTCGCGCGCCAAAGCCGTTCTTACCGGACTTGGGATCGGCCCCGAAGACTACGATCGCCCTGTCGAGACCTTCAGCGGTGGCTGGAAAATGCGTATCGCGCTGGCTCGTATTTTGGCACTCAACCCTGATCTTTTGTTGATGGATGAGCCCACCAACCATTTGGATATCGAAAGCATTGTCTGGCTTGAAAACTGGCTCTCAACCTTCAAGGGCGCACTGGTCATGACTTGCCATGATCGTGACTTCATGAATCGTCTCGTCACTCGGATTGTCGAAGTCGCTAACAAAGCGATCACTTCTTATACGGGCAATTATGATTTTTACGAGCGCGAGCGCGACATTCGCAAGGATCAGCTCTTGGCCTCTCAGCGAAAACAAAACGACATGCTGGCTAAAGAAGAAGAGTTTATCGCCCGATTTGCCGCTCGGGCCTCCCATGCAGCACAAGTTCAATCGCGCGTGAAGAAGCTTGAGAAGATTGATCGCATCGAGATTCCAGCTGAAGAAAAAACGGTTAACTTTGAATTTCCAAAACCGCCTCGCAGCGGCAATGACGTTGTCAAACTCGTGGACGTTGCCAAAACTTGGCCCCTGCCTGATGGCAAAGTGAAGCCCGTTTTTCACGGCGTTTCGGGCATGGTTTCGCGCCTGGATCGTACGGCGGTCGTCGGTGTCAACGGCGCGGGTAAATCCACGCTGCTTAAGTGCATCGCCGGAATGACCGAGCCCACCGAGGGGCATGTCACCATTGGCGCCAACGTCAATATCGGGTATTTTAGTCAAAACTCTTTGGACGTACTGAATCCGGATAAAACCATTTTCGACGAAATCCACGACCGCATCCCTGATGCGACCCTAGGCTACGTTCGCAATCTCTTAGGCGCCTTCGTGTTCAGTGGCGATGACGTGTACAAGAAAATTTCCGTGCTCTCAGGGGGCGAAAAAAGCCGGCTGGTTTTGGCGACGATTTTGGCTAGCCCTGTGAATTTTTTGATCTTGGATGAGCCGACCAACCATCTGGACATTAAAACTCGCGAGATTCTTTTACAAGCCATTCAAGATTTCGATGGCACCGTGATGATCGTTAGCCATGACCGGCACTTTTTGCGAAAAGTCGCGCACAAAGTGATCGAAGTCGATCATGGCGAGCTCAGAGTGTATAACGGCGGCTACGAGTACTACTTACAAAAAAAGGGGCACTAAATAGTGAGCGCATATGTTTTTAATTCGCGGGATCCCTTTCCCTTGTTATCGGATGATCAGATTACGTACAGTGGCGCGCAACTCCATTCCGAAAAGGTTGATGCCTGGTATGGGATGGAGACCCAGAAGGTAGAGGCCCGTATTGCGGCTTTGCCCAGCACGGCCGAGCACCAGTTTTGGCAGCACCTTCCGGCTCGCTCTTTTCAAACTCCTTACACCGAATTCAGGCAGATCCTGCATCTTTTGGATCCGAAACCAAAAACCTCACTCATTGATTTAGGCGCAGCTTACGGCCGCATGGCCTTTGTGATCGGTCGACATTACCCGGGTGTGCGCTTTATCGGTTATGAAGCCGTAAAAGAGCGCGTGGTGGAGAGCCAGCGCATCTTGGACCGATGGGCATTTCCCAACGTCAAGATGGTTCACGCGGATCTTTCGACTCCAGAGTTTACCTTGCCGTTTGCGGAGAACTACTTTGTTTTTGATTTTGGCTCAAAAGAGGACGTTTCCAAAACGTTAGAGGATCTCAAGAAGTTATCTAAGCAAGGCGCGTTTTCAGTGGTTGCCCGCGGGCGTTTATCTCGTCACTTGATTGATCAAGAGCACCCCTGGCTCTCGCAAGTCGTGCCGCCTAGGCATTTTGAGCAGTTTTCGATTTATAAGAGTGCTTGAAACTGCACGCTGCGTCTGTCTAGAAAGCCCGCCTTACGAGACAAGCTATGAATCGGTTACGGACATAAAGGCACGCGCAACCAAGCGTGGGCATTTCCGATATACTAGGGGTTGAATCTCGTAAGAAGAACTCAACTACTGATTTTTAAAACCGCTCCTAAAACTGTTGCCCACAAAACCCCATTTAAAAACCAAAACCCCAGATTCACGGTTTTGCCGTTGAATCTGGGGTCCCTAAATTTTAATATACTTTATACTAATCCAGAATATTTAGAATCCCCCACCAGCCGAAAGCATGCCGGTAAAAGCAAGGGTTTCATTCTTGGTTTCTGAATTTGATCCGTCATTGCCTGCGCTAACTGATTTATAGCTGAGTCCTTCTGCGACTGCTTGAGCCTTAATGTAAAAGTGCTCGCCGACCTTTGCTAGAAGCTCGACCGACGGACTCATGTAGAATCCGTTCTTTGGCGAACTTCCGTTGTCGAGGTTTTGAGCGCCAAAGAGATAATCGCCTTCAAGGGAGCCGCCGACGGAAAAGACTTTAGAGATGGGGCCGAAAGCCTCTACTTTCAATCCCGTTGCGAGTAACCCTGCACCTGTCCGTCGATCAATTATAGCGCCCCCAAGTATCGGGAGGCGGCCACTGACCGTTACGGGTCCAAAATTCATTCCTGGTAGAAAATCGATTCGAGCAACTTGGCTATTTACGTTTGTTCCCACATGCACAGCTAGTGCGGGTTCACTAAAGGTCGTAGAGTGTGCCGCGCCGACATCGATGGCACCTGATCCAATCATATTCGGCCCGACTTTTCCGAAGGAGCCTGAGATGACCATGGGCACCGATCCACCGCTTCTTATTCCGTTCGGTCAATCCTCATTCGCACCAGGCTTTGTTGCAAATTCGATTGAGGCTCCGACTTGACCACCGACTCCAGTATCGCTTGTCGAATTAATTTCAGTGTTGGCGACGGCACCCGCCTCGGCTTTGACCGTTACGTCTGCCCAAGCTGGGGTTCCTGTTGTAACCACCAATAAAGCGATTACTGCTGCACCGGAAAATGATTTCTTATTCATAAATTACTCCTCCAAGCTTTCTTAAAGAATACTGAGAGCAAGGATAATGCCAAAATAACACAACGCAACATAGCTCTTACTCTTTGAGGAGTTACGGTGTCCTCATTGTTTGCGCTATTTGCGTCGAGTGCATTCGATGAATCTAAGTGTAAAGTTCTTAACCACTTAGGAGGCTCTCTTATGGCGGGGCTTGACTTTAATATATATTCTGATATATATTGATAATGGGCGAAGTGGTCTATTTTCATGGTGTAAGTATCCGAGTGAATCTCCGAGATCACCTTCCGCCCCATCTCCATGTCGTAGGTAATGGCGGTGAAGCACGCTTTAACCTAAAGACGATGGAGTGGATGGAGAGCAAAGGCTTTACCCGTTCTGATCTTGTTGCGATTCGAGAAGTGATCGAACGCCGCATCGAAGAATGCTGGGATGAATGGAGGCGAATTTATGGCGAAAAAAACTAAAGTTCACTACGGCAAGTCAAATTTACTCCCTGAGCGGATTGAACCCAAAGATGAGAAGATTCGAATTTCAATCATCATGGAAGGGGATTTGCTCGATGCACTTAAGACGCGCGCAAAGGAGCTAGGGCGCCCTTATCAAACGTTGATGAAGGAGGTTCTTCGGAAGAACCTGCAAATAGAAATTCCAGGTCATTTCGATTTCGATGCGTTGATGCAGAAGGTGCAGGAGATCAACACAAAACTCGACCACGTTCAGGAGACTGAAGATCAAATTCTGGCAAAACGAGCTTGATCGCAGATACGAGCGACCGTCAAACAAAGGGCGCGGGCAAGAGGATTCCTGATGGACTCAGACGCAAAACAGAGTGAGCCGTTGACAGTACTGTCAACAATGGTATAGCCAGGTCGAGATATGCCGTCATTACGAAGAAAAGCATGGCGACTACCTTCACGATGATTTGATTTTGGAACTGCTGGAGAACCTCGAGGGAAGTGATTACCGCCTCGTTTGGCGGGTGACCAACGGACGACTCAGGCTTCTCGTGATCAACTGTTATTGAAATAAGGAGAAACTGAAATGCCTAAAAAAGCGCGGATCACGAAGCTACCCATTGGCGATCAAGAGCATTGGGCGACCGTTGAGCGCCTATCCGCCCAAGATCATGAGGCGACACGAATTCCATCGAAGACGGCTCCGCTGCGCGAACGGATGAAGTTTGAAGCTGCCCAGGTGATCACCCGATATTTGATTGAAAATAAACTTTCCCAAGTTCAATTGGCTGAGAGGTTGAAAATCAACCGGTCTCTAGTGAACAAAATTGTAAGGGGGAGGCTCGAAGAGTTTGGTTTAGATCGGCTCACCGAATACGTCGAGAGGCTTTATCCGAAGGCCACAGGGCATTTTAAGGTCGCTTTGGGCTGAGCGTGTCGGCTCGCTTTCTTACGGACTTTACTTCACCAATTGCGCTTCAATATCCTTCATAAAAGCCACTCGACCCGCCATGGACTTTTTACTCCCGAAAAGCCCCCGAAAACCCGCGACCCAGCTTCGATCACAAAGATTGCCGTTTTGATCAGCATCGATGAGCAGACGACGGATTTCATCTTCGTTTAATTCAGGCTTTTTCTTCTGAACCGCCTTCGTGAGTTTGCGCAACATTTTTCCGTTGCCGACGCCGTAAGCGTCTTTCAAAAGTTTGTAAACGTGATTGGTCTTCACAAATTTGGTGATCGCATAACTCTCATAGCCAATCAGGCCGACCAAAACCGCACCGGGAATCACGTTTTGCACGATAAACCCTGCCGTAGTCGCAAACGACCCTAAACCCGCTTTCAGCGTGGTCCAACCAGCGTACTCCCAGTTGAAGGCCAAAATCGCGGATTCGATTTCACCTGCGACTCCCACGACGGGGATCACTCCTGTCATGATCGCGTAGCGGTTCCTTAATTTGCGATAATCATCCATGCAGCGAGACTCAACGGTGAGCGCCGCTTTTTCGGATTGGATTTCACTCATTAACTCATCCGGATCCGGTGCGGTCGCACTCGTAACGACATCATCTTCTGCAGCAGAATTTGCTTCATCAGCAAAAGAAGCGGCAGGTGACAGCGCCAACATTGAAAGAACCGCAAAGGACACCAAAACTAAATAGGATCGTGTTTTCATACGGGACACTTGCTAACACTTGCGTCCCGGGGCGTCAAGGCTTCGTGAATTCAACGCCTCATTGCCATTATATCGAGTTATGCGCTACATTATGAGTCATGAAGCGAGAAAAGAAACGCGAAGAGCGGTCTTCCGGCGGCGGGCAGTTTACGGACCGAAGTGGACGAGTGCATGACAAAAAAAAAGGTCCTGTTGAAGGCGCAAAGCCCCTACACGGGAAGCCCCCTCACAAGGGCGAGCAAAGAGATTTCAAAAAAGGATCTCAGAAGCCTTCCCAGAAACGGTTCCAAAAAAGCTACCAAGACACGCCTCTCCGACCCGAAACCGTGCTTCGAGCCACCGTTGAAAAGAACCGCAAAGGCTTTGGCTTTCTGATTTTCGAAGGACAAAGAAGAGAAGACGCCTTCATTCCCCCCAGGGAAGCAGAAAAATTGTTTCAGGGCGATCGCGTCGAGGTCACCCTTAATCAACGAGGCGGCGTCGTCGATCTAAAAGTTCTGGAACATCGGTTTAGAGAACTTGTAGGACGCTATACCCCTATCCCATCGCAGGGCAAACATCCGCGAGGTGGATATGTCGTCTACGAACGCAAGCGCACCCGCGAAGAAGTTTTTGTGCCTGAAAAGATGTCCCAGCCAAAAGGCGCGAAACCTGTGGCTCCCGGCGATTGGGTGCGCGCAAAACTTCACTTTCACGAAAAAGGCCCTTTTCAGGTTACAGCCGAGATTACCGAAAGTTACGGCAGCGAACTTCCCGCAAGCGCCGACATCGAAATGGTTGCGGCCGAATACAATCTGATTGAAGAACATTCGGCCGGCGCCGTACGCGAAGCCAAAGAGTTTAAACTTGATGTCGCGCAAGTTCTTTCGACCGGCCGCGAAGACCTACGCAATGTCCCCTTTATTACAATCGATGGTGAAACCGCCCGGGATTTTGATGATGCGATATATGTCGAGAGAAACAAATCCGGCTATATTCTCTGGGTCGCCATCGCAGATGTAAGCCATTATGTCCGTCCCGGCACCGAACTCGACAAAGAGGCTTTATCCCGGGGTACGAGCGTGTATTTTCCGGAGCGCGCGTTTCACATGCTGCCCGGCGCCCTCTCAGAGCACCTCTGTAGCCTCAAGCCCAAAGAACCTCGTTTGGCATTTGTCGCAAAGATGGAATTTGATCGAAACGGTCAACGAGAGAACACCGTGCTCATCGAAGCGGTGATCGAAAGTAAAAGAAGAGCCACTTACAATGAAATCCAAAAAGAATGGCTTGCCCAACAAAAAGACAAGACCTGGGAATTCACCCCCCATTTTGAGCTTTTTAGACTCATTCAGAAAACTCGCTCCACGCGAGGATCCATCGACTTTGATCTCCCAGAAGCGCAAGTCCGAGTGGATGCCGTCGGAGAGCCGATTTCGATTACCCTCGCCGAGCGTTTTGAAGCCCATCGTTTAATCGAAGAATTCATGATCGCAGCCAACGAGGCCGTGACGGATTGGATGATGCAAAAAAAGTGGCCGTTCATCTATCGAACTCATGATGAGCCCGCTTATGAGTCCTTGCTCAAATTCTCGAAACTCGCGGCAACCGCAGGAATCAAATTTTTGCTCCGTGACGAAAACCTCAATCAATCGCTGGCCGACCTTGTTCGTCGCCTCGATAATCATCCAGCGCAGTCTCTTTTGAATACTGCCCTTTTGCGTTCGTTAAAGCGCGCGATTTATAGCGCAACCCATGGGATTCATTTTGGACTGGCCTCCCCTGGCTACACTCACTTTACGAGCCCCATTCGGCGCTATCCCGATCTTGTCGTGCACCGCTTGTTACGCCACGCTCTTCAGATCGAAAAAAGCAAACTCCCTCCGCTCAAACCCAAAGAGCGCAGTGATATGGAAAAAGCACTTGAAGAAACCGCAGACCACTGCAGCTATCGTGAGCGAGTGGCAACACTTGCGGATCGCGAAGCGATAAAGCTCAAGCAAGTTCGATTGATGAAGCGTCACATCGGCGAAGAATTTGACGGCAAGGTTATTGGCATGGCTGAAGTGGGAATGTTCGTTCAGATCGACGCCCCTTATGTCGAAGGACTGGTCACCGCGGAGTCCATTGGCGATGACGTTTATCAATTCAACGAAGAGCGAATGATCTTCTTCGGACTGCGCAAGAAACGAACGTTTCGCATGGGCGAAGCCATGCGCATTCGAGTCGTGCGCGCCGATCTTGATGAGCGCAAGATCGACTTTCAATTTATTGATTTGATAAAGCAGCCCCCGACGCCTTCTGCTACTGAGCTGTAAACACCGTTTGATAACATCCCATCGCCATCAAGAATTTGGCAGATGTTGCATCTGCAACGGCCGACATGAGGCGCACCAGATATTGCTTCCCTTTCTGAATCTGCGAGGGAGCAAAGCTTGCGTCCGCTTTCATATCGCCAATACAGACCGGGAGACCATACTGCGTATTGCCCTGGGAGGGATTCGTATGACAACTTATATAACCCTTTTGAGTGTCATCGATATTCTTGCCGGCCCCCGAACCCGTCTTCCACCCGATAGAGCCGCTGTAGGGAACATAACCTAAGATAAATCGACGATCGCCGGAGTCTTCAAAATGAAAGCTTTGGAAATCCTGTCCGTCCGTTTGAAAACGCCCCGTTCTCCAAATAACTCCAGGGGGAACCGTCCAACCGGAAAACAGAACTTGGCTGACAACGGGATTACCATTTGCAGCATAGCAGTATTGCTGCCCATTAATCTTGTCGCCCGCTTTAGTACAAAGAGTGACTTCCCAAACCAGAAAGTTATTAGCCTTCCCCTCGTAACCATCCCAACCCCCTGTAACTGGACCGAGATCAAAATATTCAAAGTGGGGCGCCGAAGTCACAATATAATGGGGTTTGCCCTGTTGTTGCTCCTGCGCGGTCAATTCCGACCTCAGACGTAAATCAACACACCCAAAAGTTTCGCCGCCTGGTGGACTGGTATTCGTAGGAGTTGGTGAAGGTGTAGGCGTCGGTCCTGGTATGCCATCTTCTGTGATACAAGAAGATAGAGCCATTGCACCAACGAGTAGAATAGCTGCTGCGGCCAAACTTGATCTGATCTTTTTAACTGTGTGAGTCTGTTTTTTCATAAGAGTTTTTTCCTTTGTCGCTTACTTATGTTTCGCGATCACGGCATGAATTTCAGCGAGTTCTTCATTGGCAGCAACAAGTTTCTCGGCTGCTTCGCTGAATTGGCCCTGTTTATGATAACTTTCCAGCACTCCGACATCGTCTTTCAGCGTGTCGGTTAAGTCCTCGAGTGCCCAGGCAAGATACGAACTCTGCAACTTCATCGAGTGTTTTGTGGTCTTGATCACAAAATCCAGTGCAAAAGATTTGGCCTTTTTCGGCGCTTTCTTGTTCTGAAGAACCGCCAAAGCCCTCGTGTTCCTCAATCGATAAACATTCAGGTTATTGAGCGCGGATTGTTTAAAATTTGGAAAATATTCGATCATGCGTATCGCAAACTCCCGAAACGAAGGCATGCTGGCAAGCGATCGCTTGACCTCCACTGAAGCAATTGCACGATCCGGCTCCTTCCCATTATTTGCCCCATTATTTGCTTCTTGAATGGGCTTTGACGAGCAAGCCGAAGCAAGACAGAATGTCGCTGTTGCCACCGAAACCAATAGAATCTTCTTGAGCATAGGAGTTCTCCTAGTTTAGATATCGGCTATCCATATAATTTCTTTTAGAATTTCTTGTGTTTTTGCCGTATTATTTTGGTGCAACAAAACGTCAGTTTTGTGACACAATAAGCGCCTCAAGCAGGCTGTCACAAACAGGGGCTCTGGAGCGTATATATGATTGAAGTGATTAAGAGGATGAATGACTGAACCAAGCGATGAAACCCTTATGAGCGCCTATCGACAAGGGCAGAGCGATGCGTTTGAGATCCTTTATAGGAGACATTCGGGCAAAGTTTATGGATTTTTGATGAACAAATTAAAGGATAGAGAAATGGCTGATGACGTTTTTCAAGCGACGTTTCTTAAGCTGCACCATTCACGTGCCGCTTATGGGCCAACGCTTCCCTTCTTACCTTGGTTGTTTACCATTTGCCGAAACACGATGATCGATTCGCTGCGAAAGAAAAAGCGCACCTTAGAAGATTTCAATCAAGACGCCATAGATAATGCCCCTTCTCCGAAACCAGATGTTTCCGAGGCCGTGCTCCCAGATCTCGCTTCTCTTTCATCACATCAACGAGAAGCGTTGGAGCTTCGCTACAGCCACGATCTCTCCTTTGTGGAGATCGCCCAAAGACTTAATACTTCTTCAGTCAATGTCAGACAGCTGATTAGCCGAGCGGTCAAGAAACTGAGGTCCAACCAATGAAAATCAATAATAGTGATTATACCGCGTTTCTCGCAGCGAAGGAGATTCCCCCTCCCCCGCGCCTCACTCAAGAGATTCTCACTCAGGTGCAGCGAGATTTGAACCCACCCCTATGGCGCGTTTTTACCAAGCTTGGTGCTTTGCAGTTAGGCGTCGGCGGCATTGTCCTCATGTTTTGCCCACAATTTGGAACAAACCTCTTTTCCGGCATGGGACTTATGACGCCCTTCATGCGCTTTGGAGACATCGGTTGCATGATCGGTTGTGGATCTGTTTTCTTGGGGGCCAGCGGGCTCTTGGGCGCACTGATCTTTAGCACAGCCGAACTGGGCGTCATCCGCAAATCCAGACTTCTGCAACTCAGTTCGATGGTCTTGCTTTCGGGCGGGGCCTTCGTATGCTTAGCAGGCGACCAGCTCCTGACCCTCGGCTTAGCCTGGGTTTTTGGCGGACTCGTGGGTGGCTTGGCCACCATGGAGCTGGGCTGGTTTGCTCGAAAACTCTTCGCTCACGCGAGTCGTTAAATCACGCGCGAAATAATCCGCATCAGCCAAGGCATGTATCGCGCAAGCAGCACAATCACCTTCCCATGAAGGGTCAGCACATACTCCCGCTTTCGCCTTGAGATCGCGCACAGAATTTTTCGGGCCGCCGTGTCCGTGGGCATGACTAAGAACGCCGGTGCCCGATCCACCCTTTCGGGGTGAAGAACGCCTTGATTGTCAATGTGGCGAATTTCGCTCTTCACAAGTCCCGGGCAAATGAGCGTGACCGCGACACCCCACTCTTTCCATTCCGCCGTCAGAGATTCTGCCAGCGCCCGCACCGAGAATTTACTCATGCTATAGGCACTCGATTCAGCAGGAGAAATATATGACATCACACTTCCCAGAATCACAAACTGGCCCTTGGATTTTTTAAGCGCTTCACAGCTTGCCTGGGCGGATCTTATAACGCCAAAGACATTGGTTTCAAATTGGCGCCGGTAATCGTCAAGGGTGAGCTGATCAACCCTGCCGGTCACGCCAAATCCCGCATTTGCGACGAAGATATCCAACTGCCCAAACTCTTTAATCGCGGCACTCACCGCTGCCTCAAGATCTCCATCGCGATCGACATCCCCTTTAAGGGCGAGCGCTTTTCCCCCCGCGTTTTGAATCTCTAGCGCGAGTTCGCGGATGCGATCGTCTCGTCGAGCCACTAATGTTACAGCTGCGCCGCTTTGGGCCGCAAGCCGTGCGAGTGCCGCGCCGATGCCGGCGGAGGCACCCGTGATAAGAATGGATTTACCTTGAAGGTTTGTCATGGCGCCACTCTCGCAGAATAGAGCTTATTGATCTGATTCTGCTGAATCGCGTCCGCCACAACGGTTAAGCCAAAAAATGAAACGAGCAAACTCACCAAGGGGAGGTTCGCGTCTTTGGGGTGCCCATACTTCACTTGAACTTCTTGAAGCGCCAAGCCCATTCGGTATTCGTAGTAAAGGTGAAAAATACCGAACGTGATAATGGACATGATCGCCCAGAGGCTGAAACTCAGCTCTTTTCTGCCCAAAAGACCATTGATCGTCTTCATCTCACAATAGTTCCAGTAGACGTTGTAAATTCCAAGAGTCACAATCGAAAGGACAATTCCCCACACGATGCTTCGGCAAGCGTCTTGTTCGGGTACGGGCAAGTGAGACGTGGCTTCTAAAGTCATGGGAGCATCCTATTTCAAATACCCTTGCTCCACAAATGCATTCAGGACGACACCCAGCGGGAAGCATGGGATGCTTGCACCTTGCGTTGCCGCGCCGTACCAGAAGACAAATTTCCTGCTCCCCCCTCTTCTCTTCGCCCGCCAAAATGTCTGTGGGCCAAACTTCGCTCTTTAGGAAATTCGCCGAGCATTATTGCAAACGCCCCAAAACTTCCCCCTTTTTCCTCCCCAATTATCGTGCTAAGCCTTCTCAAACATGACAAATAAAAATCTGCCGATCCTAGAATTTGTGCTCAAAAACTATAAGAATTTCAACTCCCGCGCGACCAGAGACGCGACCCTCTCCTACTGGAGCCACATCGAAGGTGGCGGAAAAATGTTCTGGGCTGTCGCAGGCGCCATGTCCTCGGCCCAACTCGGAATTACACTTGCCCCTGCCATTCGCGCAGGCCTGATTCATGGCCTATCGGTCACAGGTGCGAACCTTGAAGAATCCCTCTTCAGACTCGTGGCTCATCATAGCTACAAGGATTTTCCTGAGTATCGTTACTTCACCAAAGACGACGACACCAAAATTCTTGAGCAGCGTATGCGTCGCGTGACGGATACGAGTATCCCTGAGGACGAGGCGTTTCGCGCGGTCGAAAAATACATCGTGCCGATGTGGACGGATGCGACGAAGAACAAAACGCGCCGGTTTTGGCATGAATACTTTTACGAACTCATTCAAAAGATTGAGCCCAAACTTTATGAAGGGAGTGCTGAGGAATGCTGGTTACTCGCCGCCGCCCGCGCCAAGTTACCGATGGTCGTGCCGGGATGTGAAGATTCCACTTTTGGAAACATTTTTGCTTCACACGTGAAGACCGATGAGTGCAGCGCTTTGATCGTGAAGTCTGGCATTGAATACATGGGCCAGCTTTATGACGATTATAAAGAGCTCTCGACGGGTAAGGGTGTCGGCTTCTTCCAAATCGGCGGCGGAATCGCAGGCGACTTCCCGATCTGCGTCGTTCCTTCGATCAAGTATGATTTGGCTCAGCCGGTGAAGCCGTGGGCGTACTTCTGCCAGATTTCGGATTCAACGACTTCGTACGGATCCTACTCAGGCGCGACGCCGAACGAGAAGATCACGTGGGACAAGCTCACGCGCGACACTCCGATGTTCGTCATTGAATCCGATGCGACGATTGTGGTTCCGCTGATGCTCAACGCACTCTTGGAAGCCAAGCAGGATCCTAAAGCCGCGAATGAGTTGATTAAGAAGTATACGGCTTGATTCTAAGACAATTCAGGAGTCTATTCCCGAATTATCTTGACTAAACGGGAATGCGCGCCCATATTGTCTTTATATGAAGAGACACCTGCAGACGGCTATTCTCAAAGACCTGAACAGAAAAATAGTCCTCCTCTCTGGACCAAGGCAGACAGGGAAAACAACGCTAGCCAAGAGTCTTGGTCTTTCCTTTGACTATTTGAATTGGGATTTTCTGGAGGACCGCGTAAGCGTACTCAAGAAAAAGTGGGACCGATCAAAGGAGCTTGTGATTTTCGATGAGCTCCACAAAATGGAAAAGTTCAAGTCGTGGCTGAAAGGTGTCTATGACAAAGAAGGAATTCCTCCTGCCATTTTGGTCACGGGGAGTGCCCGGCTAGATATCGCAAAAAAGATGGGGGATTCGTTAGCCGGACGATTCTTTCCATTCAGATTGTACCCTTTGGACCTTTGGGAAATCTCAAAAACCGGCGCACCTTTCAATCCTATTCAGACTTATGAAAGGCTGCTTTCCTGTAGTGGATTTCCAGAACCATTTTTGAATGGCGAGGAGTCCTATTATCGACGATGGGCAAAGACGCATTTGGATATGATTCTCAGACAAGACCTCCTGGATTTAGAGTCCGTTCGTAATATCGGATCTATCGAGACCTTAGTGGCATTACTACAGACCCGGGTTGGGTCGACAGTTTCATTTGCCTCGCTATCGCGAGATCTGCAAGTAGATCCAAAGACGGTACGTCGATGGCTAGATCTCCTAGAGAACTTGTTTGTTATTTTTCGCGTGCCCCCTTTTCATAAAAACATTGCTCGCTCTTTGCTCAAGGAGCCCAAATATTATTTTTTTGATCAGGCGCGCGTAAAAGGCGATGAAGGGCAAAAGGCAGAAAACTTAGTCGCGCTGGCATTGAAGAAGCAGCTCGACACTTTACAGGATGTAGAGGGTTGCACCGGCAAAATATACTTCATCCGTACACGAGATAAACGTGAAGTCGATTTTCTAATTGATTGGGAGGACTCCAAAGTTTCGCCGCTCATGATTGAGGTGAAACTGTCGGATGGAAACCTTTCGTCCTCGCTTTCATACATGAAGGGTTCCTTTGAACACTCAAATCGCATACAGCTGGTAAAGAATCTTGATCGAGAGAAACACTTTCCTTCGGGAGAAAAAGTTCTATCACTCATCGATTGGCTAGCGAAAATGCCGCTGCGAAGTATGTATGGAGGAACCATACAATGATGACATTTGAAGACGTAGTCCCCGGAGAGCGGGCGGCTAAGTCTATCTTTGCCGTCCGCTTTTTTTTGCAAAGTGAGCCGAAGTAGTCAGGCCGTTATCGCGAGGGTTGATTAGCGAAGGGCCAAAGCAACCTGCGGCATCGCGAAACATTCCCCGGGATCTTTTTAGATAGATTACCAGGACCCATAACGCAAAGCGGTATCGCTGCTAATATAAAGAAACTAACCAAATTGAAATCACAAAAACATAGCCGAAACAAAACAACTACTTCCCCCGCAAGCTTATGCCTTCACAAAGCCTCTTTAGAATGTACAATAAAAACAGATGCCGCCCTCAAGTTCCTGGAGCCAAAGGCCCCGCCGCAATTCCGCCCTGATTTGCCTCGCACTTATTGGCCTTCTTCCCGGCAAATCCTATGGGGACTCTGAATCAAAGGGGTCCCTCACCCCCTCTCTTGGCTATACAAGCATCAACTACCAGGAGACGTTCAAAACCGATTATGTCGCCCGCGTTCTAACAGCAAAACTTCAATACCAGCGCCAGCTCTCCTCTTCACTCAGTTTTGGCGCCAGCACCTATGCCACCGCCCTGACTTTGAGTTCAAATCTGCCCGACACTAGTGTCAGGTTCGTAGGACTCAACCTTCGATTGGGTTACCTCCCCTCAAAATCGGCAGGGTGGAACTTCGGAATTTATGGCGGCTGGTACTACAACACGATGTGGGTTCAGGACAAAAGTTTTGGGGTACGAAACCTTTCAGGCCCGCAGATTTTCCCGACACTGATTCGCAGGTTCGGCCCCAACAGCTTCGCCTCAGCCTACCTGAAATTCTCACCCACCCTAAACAACCTCTCTCTCATGCCCCTTGAAGATCGAGAGCTTGGTGCAGGCTTGGGCTGGAGCTTCTCGATCACTCAGAAGAAAAGGGCCTCGGTCAATTTGGACGTCTCAAATTTGCGCGAATACTTTGCGCCCGTCCAGGTTAACTTGACGACGTATTCGCTGAGTTTTGGATTGGGGCTGTAATCAAAATTCGCAGCCGAAATTTAGCCACGCAAAAGCCGATCCTATTTCTAGCCGCCTTCCATGAGATCAGGCCATGGACCCGTCAGTTCTCTGAACGCTTTGCGGTTCTTATAGGCTCCGCAAACTTCTGTGAGTGATGCGCCTGAACGTGGCGGAGCATCTTTTACCTTCAAGCCAAAAATTCCAAATGTTTCATTGTTTCGAGAGTAAACGTCCCGCCATTTTTCAATGACCCTATTTAAACGACCTTGGTCGACCACACTGACGTCTGCATCTACCGACGCCGTCACCTGATGCCCAGACTCCGTCGCAAGGTCCAGAGCGCCGTCATCGGGCGCTTTCGTAGAGTGCTCACAAATCATTCTCAACTCGTCCCTCACCCCACCGATTTGCGTTCTTTTATGGAGAGCGCGCAACGCCGGATCACCGCTTCTTTTTACTTCTTGCTCAAGGGCAGCAGAATATTCTGCGTTTTTTGATTGCCTGCACAGATCCTGTTTGAACGCGGTCGCCTTCTTCTCGCATTCAACATCCCCCGCGTAGAACTTCACCAGTTGACCCAGGAAAACTTTTCCGAGCGCTGGATACTGCGCACATGTCGCGTTCTCAGGAGGCACACTTCGATAACCTCCGTTATCAGGCTGCAGGCAACGATTGCAGACCTCCCTCGTCATTTTCGAGGGATCGCCCAAACATAGATTGGAGCAGGCAAAAACACGATCTTTCCACGGGCGGTCAATATTATGCGTATTATTGTGATGAGC
>CAIRTR010000156.1 GCA_903881565.1 Oligoflexia bacterium
TCCAGCTTGCAGGGCAAAAAGTGGAATTGAGATTCCAAAGAATGCAATTGTTGCAACTGTCATCAATTGATTGGCGCTCATTTGCAAAGGTATACTCCGAAAGACGATCCAAAAGAGGCTTGTCAGAATCAAAAGGTAGAATCGTACGGCCATTAACTCCCGAGATTGAAATCCGCTTGATGCCAGGCGCTTAGTAACGACCGTGTTTGCTGCTGAAGTGAAACCGCTTACCAGTGCTCCTGAAAGCCCAAGAAAAGCCAAAAGTATTGAATCCGTTCGCACCCCCGATCGTCCAGTGAGGGTGAGGTACCCGAGTGCAAGGATCGAAAAAAACATTCCGATTGCGCAGACACTATCGGTTCGGCTGGGTTTGTGGTCCTTAAGCATTTTCGCCGCTATGAGCAGAGTCGAGATTGGGCCAAGTGCAGTTACCGTGGAGGTTGAGACCGCAGGTTCAATATATTGCAGAGAATAAATAAAGGAAACCCAGGCCAATGCCGTTGTTAAATTGATGTAGAGAACGTTGCGTCTATTGTGCTTCACCTTCACGAAGAGCGCGCGAAGGTTAGGCAATTGGAGTAGAGAGAATATACCTGTGGAAAGAGAGAAGACTATTGCGATGAGGACAAAAATATTCACTTGGCGGAGGATAAGAGCGAAAAATACCTCGCGGACCGCTGACATCGAAATATAGAGAAGGACGAGGAGGGTCCCGATAAGGAAGGGTTTTGGGGTTTTCATTTAGTTTCAATGTTTCTCGAAAATCAATATTCTTCGCGGGATTGCCGTCAATGTGAGGTAACTGAGTTCCATGGCAAGCTGTAGCTCTGCGGCTTTGGCGATGTCGACGATCCCCGAGGCGGTGCCTTTGAAAACGTTAAGATTCCCGAAGTCTGTGTTTACACGAATTTTTCCATTTTTACATTCCTCGATTTTTTCGTGGCCAATGATTTCATCTGGAAATTCAATCACGAACTGTCCACCTTTTATTAGATTTGCTGAAATATGTGTCATTGCAATTTGCTTATCGCCTTCGTCCAACTCAAAGAAACCTGCCCACATCCATAAGATTAGATCGAGTGGCTCGTTCACTTTGAATTTTGTCGCCGAACAGTTAATTAAGGTAACGCTAGGATCATTTTTCAAATCTTGTTTCAGTAGTGAGAAAAATCGGGCGCAATGATCAACTCCATAGATTCGCTTGATCGGATTTTGTTCTCTTAGCCATCGAATGGCTCTCCCATATCCAAATCCTAATTCGAGCGCGGCATAGTTGGGATTTTGTAGGTTTTGGCGGATATGTGTTTCAATCAGTTGTAGATCACAGTTGGTCTGAAGGCCCTTAATTCGGGCGAGATTTGATAGCCAGTCGGTGGGTGCGTTTTCAAAAAACAGCTTATTTTCAAGGCTGTATTGGAACGTAGGTTTTTGTTGTCGGTCATCTCTTTGTATCTGGGTTTCCATAAATACGAGCCCCCTTCAAATTTGTTGTTGCTTTTAGTAGCACGCTGCGTCATACATTAGCAATACATTAGGTTGAGGTATTTTCAGAATGGCACGAAACAGGTTAGGAAGTAGTGGAATGATTTGGGATTTCCAATGGCGGAGGGATATTCTGGCCGCCCGATTGAGGGGGCGGAGTTTTGGCGTTTTAGGACGGCTAAGTGAAGGCGGTCGCGGTCATAATATATTGATTGGTCCACATGACCGCAGCTATTTTGAGTCTGGTTCTCAGATCATTTTGGAACAGAATTTAGCAAGCGCCCCTCCCAATTCTCCGACTGATTTCAACCAGTTCAAGTACGCTTTGGGGGTGCTTAATCCGCGGCGCTATCAAAATCCACCGAACCGAGTAAGTCGGTTTAGATTGCTGGAAAAGGCCAAGCTGCGACTTGCTCTGCACACTCGGGTCGGACCCGGCTTCTATTTTTCAATTGGCCCAAACTGTGAGGTTTCAGTTGGCTCATGGACCTATATTGGAAGTGATTTAGATGCCTATGTCCGCGTGGGTATCACAATTGGTAACCACTGCATGATCTCCCATGGTGTCACGTTGATGGATTATGATGGCCACAGTATCACCTCAAATGGTTCGGATACTGGCAACATAGATGCAGGGGGAGGCGGCGAACCTGTTAATTTCGGGGGGGCAAAATCAATTTTAATTGAGGATCATGTTTGGATTGGCGCAGGGGTAACGATTCTAAAAGGAGTTAGAGTTGGAAAGGGGGCCGTCATTGGAATGAATTCGGTAGTGACAAAAGATGTTCCATCTCGAGCAATCGTTTGCGGCAACCCCGCTACAGTGGTTAAAAAGGACATCTCTTGGAAACACTTCTAATGAAAATTTTTTCAACATTGTTTCTAGCTCTTATATTTTTGGTGGCTGGTTTGCCGACAAACAGTCCCGCATTCGATGTGAGAGTCCCTTTGGCGGCACGGCAAATCAGTCTCGATCCTACGAAACTTTATGACCAGAGTTCTTTGTGGATTTCAAGGCACCTTCACTGTCAGCTGGTACGGAAGATCCAAGGTAAAATTATTCTAGAGGCTGCGGCCTCCTTAGAATATTTGACTCCTAAGAAAGTGAAAATCGTCCTTAAAGCTGATTATAGATTTCAGACCGGTGAATCCATCCAGGCTGATGATTTAGTGGCCACTTTTGAATTCCTGAAGGATAAGCGCGAATCGTATCGAGCGCAATATTCAATGGTTGACCGGGTTTCCGTTGTTGATTCTAGAACCATTGTTTTTGATTTTAAGAAACCGACAGCAAAGTTGTTCATCGATTTTTTCTCAACATCGCAGAATCCAATCCTTGCCAAAGCGTTCATTGAAAGAGCAAAAACAAATAGGGCGCTCCTAGAAGCGCCGATTGGGTGTGGGAACTATAGGATTTCAGAATATATCCCAAGTGATCACATCACTCTCGTTCCTCTGAAGAAGGATTTGCCTCGCTTGTTGTTCTCATTCGTAGAGAAGAATCAAGTTACGGTTGCGGAAGTGTCCAAATACGATTTGGTTAACTTGGCAATCGAAGATCTCGGTAGCAATGGGAAGAAAACCGTTTCGGGGTTCACTGAGAACCGCCTATTTGATCCCTATCACTTGGTGCTAGGACTAAATGCAACCAAGTTCCCCTGGAACAGTGAGGCTAATCGTTGCTCTCTTTTTGGTTTAGTCGATACCTCCGTGCCTATTCAGTCCTACGGTGCTACCGCAATCCCTGCAAAGGACTTGTTCCCATCCGGAGTTGTTGGTTTTAATTCTACTTCAGATTTTCCAACCTATTACAAGGGCCGCGCTGCAAAGGTACCCAATCTCGGGCAACGTCCGTTTTGTCTCTCTTTCGTAGCGCCCTCGGTGCCGGTCTCGCGTCGGTCCGGTTTTCTGAAAATGATTGAAACGATATATCCCGGCGTACAGGTGAAGTTGATCGTTGATCCTAAGAACTTTGGAGAGGCCTTTTTGGATCAAAAATGCGATGGCATTATTATTGGATTCAAGTCGAACAATCTTGATGGCGCTGACTTTTTGAACGTATTTACTGAAAAGAGCGTCAATTATACTGGTTTCTGGTCGAATGGCCTTAAAGATAAAGTTGTGCAGTCTTTTGATCTCGATGACAGTGCTCACCGTGCTGATATCTTCAAATCTTTGGCACGGGAGATTCGAAACAGGTGCCTTATTCTTCCCATCATGACAGTGCCCTATAAGACTTTCTATACTAGCAATAAACTTGAGTTCCCTGGGATTGGGAAAAGTATTTTAAACGAATATTATCTTGGGAGTGTTCTTGAAAAGAAACAGCGGATCTCTATATAAAACCTTCCTAAGTGCCTCACTGACAACCGGTATTGCCAGCGTTTTGGTGGGCCTAGTTCTCGCCTATCAAAGCTCACGGTTATCAATGAATGATCAGGAGGCTGCAAAGGATGTGAATTATGCGTCTACTATTTCACATTTGCTCTTGCCCAGTATGGAGATCTCGAACTATCGCGAAGTGCAGAATATTCTTGGTAGAATGAATAATGATTTTTATGACCATGCAGTTGTTGATTCAAGTGGAGAGCTACTACTTGCCGATTTTACCTTTTACTCCTTAGTGAGAGGCTTTATCCCAAATATGCCGGGTTTGCGGTGTGCGGACCTGCCCAAGTTAGCCGAATATAGGTTTGCTGAGCCGGCGCGAGTAGTGTGTTCGCCGATTGCAGGTCTTGATGAAAGTGGGCAAGGTGGAAAAAAAGATACGGGTTTGCTGGTCGTTCTTAGAAGAGCGCCAATCGTGCATATTTCCTTAAGTGCTTTTGGGATGCTTTTTGGTGCGTTTCTTTTTACGACACTTGTGTCGCTTGGAGTGCTTCAGTTTTTAGCCCGCAAGAAATTGGTTAAGCCGCTTGAGCTTCTGATTTCTCAAGTGGACGACGCAAAGCGCAGTGGCCGA
>CAIRTR010000157.1 GCA_903881565.1 Oligoflexia bacterium
CTTGCACAACCACGTTTTGCAGTAAATTAATCCTGGCAACATCAAACCCGAATGAAATCGGATGCCCGTTTCTCTCCCAGGGCATCGAAAACACTGCCCCGACACCCAACTCTCGGTTCGAAAGCCCCAAAATAAAAGGCCCCCCCATCACAGGCGATATCTTCAGATAACCACTCACCGTCCGGCCCTTCTCCAGTTTCCTGCGAACCATCGGAAAAAGCTGCGGCCCGATCATGTTCCTAAAACCAAAGCGCTCCGCAACGGGAAGTCCATCTTGATTGCCCAACATCGTGGTCCAATACAGGCCCGCCATAATCGAAACGCGCCAAGGCTCTTCCACAAAAGGCAGCGTATACCCCGCACGAGCGTTAATTCCCAAAAACCGTGTGCTTACCGATTTGGATGTACTCAGCGGCACAAGCGTCACAAAGGAACTCACTCCCCAATCCCAGAACCGAAAAGGGAGCGCCCTCACGTAGGACAGCTTACCCGTGAGCGCCGTTTCCGAAAGGGGGCTTATCGAAGTTTCATTGTAGGAGATCAACGTGGCCCCCAAAGACGCCGATAGCCCTGAAAAAATAAAATCGGGCTTCATTACTGCGGTCTTTCCATCACTGGCTACCCCCGAAGACGCTGCGCCCACCGTGCTCGTCACGGGGATCATCAGTCCCAGCGTCTCAGACACGACCTCCCCTAAGGGTCCGATTGTGATCACTTCTACTTTGGTGGCCTTTCCCATGACGGGGATGCTGTAAGTAAATGCGCCTTTTGGATCCAAATTGACTTGTTGAGACTGAATCAGCAAAGACCAGTCATCACGCACAAACTTCCCGGCAAGCACCACTGACTTTTTTCCCCCACCCTCTCTGACTTCAAAGGACTCAGCACTCCACACCAACTTTGGAATCTTCTTCCCCGCTTGATAATGAACGATATGAGCCATCTCCTGATCATCGCTTGAGGCGGCACAGCTTTCGCTAAAAACAAAAACTCCTAGGAACCCGGTGAACCCGATAAACCCGAGAAAATTGAAGAGCAGCGCCAGCCCCCTCATGGATTTCCCCGAAAATCGCCAAGCAAGTCTTTGAACAAGGGCAAACTCCGAAGCTCCGGATGAAGTTTCAGAAACAGTACAGACGTCCTTCGCGCCTCGTCTTCACGTTTTAAAAGGCGTAACGCCCGAATCTCAAGCAACCAGGGGGCCGTAAGGCTGGAATCGATTTCACGGCTTTTTTGAAAACTCTCCACGGCCTTTTCAAACTGGCCATTTTTAAGCAGGGTCTCCCCCTGCGATAAATACTCTTCTGCAGTCTTTTCCACGGCCTCGCGGGACTCAGTTTCTTGAACTGCCGCAAGAAACTGATCTTTGATCTCGGCCTGCTGCTGCGCCCTAGTTTTCGGGATTGGAGATGGCTCAATCTCCGGGGTATTGAGTTGAGTTCCCTGAGGTGGAAGATCAAAATAGGCGCGCCAAAGATTCTGGACGAATCGTTCACCCTCCTCGGGCTTTACGGTCGGTTTAGTCTTTAGTGTCAAAACCTGATTGGGCCGCACACTAAAAGGGGCTTTAATCGAGTTCCATTTTGCAATCTCAGGCCACATCCGATGCGTTCCATAAAGTCGGATGGAGATTTCACTTAACGTTTCGTGTTGATGGGTTTTGTAGGTCCAGCCTTCGTTTGGCTCATTGGCAAAAACTGCGCAAATCAGCCAAG
>CAIRTR010000158.1 GCA_903881565.1 Oligoflexia bacterium
CCTTGATTCCGAGCCACCCAAAACACTGATTGCAGCCAGACACCCGGTACTCCAATTTCACGCCCCAACTCACGGGTGGGCAAATCGTCACTGACTAGCAGTCCACCGCTGTGTTTAGCGATAATGAGGCTATCAAAGAGATCGGAGTTTCCTGCGCGAAGGAATTCACGGAGTTCGGACGGCAAGTCTTCCCCTGCTAACGTGGGGCAGATTGTCGTATGCTCCTCGGCCCAAGCAATCAGTGCATCCACATCATCGCGCCAACTCAGAACTATTTCCGGCGTAACTTCGAGAAGGGCGATCTTACCGTCCTCATAGCTTGCCGAGCGCAACCCGTCGCTCGCCGAATGGTCGATTGTTTCTCGCCGATACCGCAAGCGATCAAGAACGCTCAGCGGCAAATAAATAGGTCCGCAGATTTCCGCCACCACATCAAGTGCTTGCAATCTCCAAGCTGTCCACAACGCTAACAGATCAAGGACACAACCTTTGTGGGCATTCTCTTGCACCAAACGGTTGGCATTTTCGCGTGTCTCCGGATTTCCATCGGCGACTTTGAGGGGAATACCTTGCCTAGCCAGCCCCACCGCGACCTCGATGGTATCGTGGCCTAGTCGATGCGCGAGCATCCCGAGCGGCCAGTTTTGCCGTAAATAGTTTTCTTGCTCCTGTTCGACCGAATCCCTATGTGTCTTAAGTTCTTCAATGAATTTTTCAACGAGTTGATTCAATCCATCGGGTCGACTTGTATCCACTTTCATGCGCCGAATCCCGAATATTTCAGGGAAACGCTTTTCATAATGCTCCATGATGTAGTGCAACCGGGCGATGTATTTATGGCGAAGCTGCGTTACCGTACCTTCGCGCCCGTCCGCATCCACGAAATGATCCCCTATCTTCAAGCCCATCAAAGTTCTGACAAGCCGATGTTCAGGTTCCCAAGATTCTGTATCAATCTGGCGGAGGGCAGGATCGGATTCGACGATAAAAAAGATCTTCTCGCCATCGTCGTGACGGATATCAACTGCTGTATTCGGAGCCACTGTTTCCGCACGCCATCGTGCCGTGCTATCTTCGCCTTCTTTTTGCCCAACACTGAGCAAAATAGACATTAAAGTCATCCAAGCGGGCGCCTCGTCTCGATGCTTCAGGAATAACCGGTACGCGAAAGCTACCCCCCGCTCGATATAACCAAAGTGAGCCAACAGAGAGGCAATACGGCAAGCTTCCTCTGTTTGCCTCCAATCAAGCGCTTCGACAGGTTCGTTGAGTTCGGCGCGTACTTCCTCCATGCGGTTTTGCCTGAGCAGAATTTGGATTTTTAACTGCCGCCCTTGAGCGACCTCAGGAGAATGCGCTACCAAACGCTCAATGGCGGAAGAGGCGGTATCGAGGTCGCCCGAATTCCAAGCATGGGACGCAATCAACCAAAGAATTGCCGGAGTCTCGCGCACGGCTGGCGCAGCAGATGCGAGGGCATCCCGGAAAGCTTGATCCCTTCGTGCAACAGCCAAACATTCTAGGTACAGGGTGGATAAAGGATTAATCCGTGAAAGATTCACAAAGCCTTCGAGCAGCCTAGAGGCTTCTTCTGGGAGTCCCTGATTGCGCATTTCTTCGGCCAGTGAGCAGCGCGTTGCCAAGTCAGATTTCGACGAAAGCAAGTCTGCTATTGCTCTGAGCCTTTCATGAGCAGTTTCTTGCCCTATTACAGTTTTTAGTTCCCCGCGCAGTTCCAATAATTCGGCAGAAATTTCGGTTGGGTATTGCTCCCGAAGTGCAGCGATGGCGGATTCAAGGAGATTCATCTTGCCTATTTTTAAGGCCAGTTCGCCGATCAGTTCCCACCTGTGTTGGGCCGAACGCGGATTAAGCGATGTGGGGTC
>CAIRTR010000159.1 GCA_903881565.1 Oligoflexia bacterium
TCATAGTCATTAAAATCATGAGCGGGAGTGATTTTAAGTGCGCCACTTCCGAACTCGCGATCCACGTATTCGTCGGTGATCACCGGGATCAAGCGACCCAGAAGCGGGAGAACTGCGAATTTGCCGTGTAATGAAGTATAGCGCTCATCTTCGGGGTGAACCGCTACAGCCGTATCACCCAAGAGAGTTTCTGGGCGAGTCGTGGCAATTACGAGTTGCACAGGCGTGCCGTCGGCTCCTTTGACAGGAGTGCCATCTTTTTCAACGATCTTATAAATGAGATGCCAGAAGTTTCCCTTACGATCCGTCGGAATCACTTCAAGATCCGAAAGCGCTGTCCGACAACGCGTGCACCAATTAATAATGCGCTCGCCTCGGTAAATCAGACCTTCTTCATAGAGGCGCACAAACACTTCCCGAACGGCAGAGGACAAACCTTCGTCCATGGTGAAGCGCTCTCGCGGCCAATCGAGAGATGAGCCGAGACGTTTGAGCTGGTTTGTGATGATGGAGCCGTGGTCTTCTTTCCATTTCCAAGTGCGCTCAATAAAGGCCTTGCGACCCATATCGTGGCGATTCATCGGTTTACCCGTCGGGCCCTTACCTTCTTTGGCAATCTGCTTTTCGACCTGAGCTTGAGTCGCAATCCCCGCGTGATCGGTACCGGGGAGCCAAAGCGTGTTGTCCCCCTTCATCCGATGCCAACGGACCAAAATGTCCTGAATCGTGTTAGTCAGCGCATGGCCCATGTGAAGCACGCCCGTGACGTTGGGAGGCGGAATCACCATGCAAAAACTCTCTTGCCCCGGAGCATTGACGTCTTGGGCATGGAAGCATCCGTTATCATTCCAGAAGCTGTAGATTTCGTTCTCAAATTTGGCAGGGGTATAGGACGCGTCTAGCGGCCTTTTCGGGAGAGCTTTCATAGTCTCCAGTTATGCCGCGAATAGGCTGTGTGTACAAGGGGGGATGGGGAATTTTTGTTGGTAATACCCCACACAGCTGTCAACAGTTTCAACACTTATGAGCGGCCGCGCCTCAAAAAGACAAACTCGAAATTGCGGCTAAACAAAAGCAAAAGGACTCAAGTTACCCCTGGACCCACGATAATTTTGAAGAATAATTCTTACGCCTCACATCTCCTCACCTCTTGAGCCTCTACTACCCCAAATGCCCAAATCACATTGATCTGGCATCTGTCTTGCTCATACCCCCCCGCCGATCCTTATCTCCTTTTGTTTGGGGAGTTGGAGCGATTGGATTTTGGAGTACTTAAATGCTTGGTGTTCGGATTCTAGCTAAAACTCATTTTGAACGTCCCTTAAAATGGGGGTGCCGTTTTCTCTTACCCATGATCCTTTTCGCCTCCTGTAGCAGCGGAGTGCCTGTAACCGTCACTCGCCAGGACCTCAATCCTCCCTCATCTCAAATCCTCAGCGCCGATTACGCCTTAGACCTACTCAAAAACAAGCCGGAGAGCGCAGACCGAATCCAGACTTTAGACCGAATTAGAATTGAGAGCTCTGATAAGTTTGACTGGGTTTTGTTCTGGGCCCGAGCCAATAAATCCTTAGATGCTAAAGCGCTTCCCTCGGAAGTCTGGGACCCGCTTGTTCGCCTGAGCAATCTCCGTTGCACTCCCGGTAATGTCACTGCGTTTTATGGTTTCTTAGTGGAGGCAAAACGGGATTTTTCCATCCTAAATTCGTCAGAGGCTTGTAACTTGCCTCTCTCTCCAAAAACAGCAAACCAACTGATTCAGACTCGCTCAGGCTCCCTTGAGGCTGATCACAACTCCCTCACAACTCCTCAGTCACCGATTCTGGACAAAATCAGAAAAGACATCGACGCAGGCACATTTGATGTCGACGTCTGGTTGGACGAATTAGCAGCCGATCCGAGCTTCAAATTGGGGATCTCCGAGCTCCCACGCTTTATCGCCCCCCTTATTGAACACCTCTGCGGGGGCGCAGAATTTGCCAAATTTTTGCACTACCTCGAAACCTCAGGCAGTGGATTTTCCTCATTGGACCAGCGCAATGGCCAAAATGCCACTTGTCAGGCCGTGCTTTCCGCTAGAGCGCTCGTCCATCTGCTCTCAGCGATCACACGTCACCCAGGCTTATCTTCAACCGAAAAGCAGGAACGAATTGAAATCTCTCTCTCTTATTTTTCAACGCACTTTGAGCCCACAATGGATTGGAGCGACTTCTGGACCAACACTGCACCGCGGATTTTTCCGATGCTTGGATCCTTAAACGCTCCAGGAAACTCACCAGACGCTCCCGAATCTAGAGCCAACTTGAATCTCTTTGTAGGCTTGCATCAGAAAGCACCTTGCACAGAGGAATCTGAAAAGAGTTTTCTCGATTTTTCAAAATCCACTAGTGAGACGTCACTTCTCCCGCTTGATTTTTATTTTTCGAAGGCGACCTGCCATAACATAATTTTCCAAGGTACTGAGCTAGGCCGCCTCCTTCTGAGAGCAAAGGACACGAGCAAGAGCATCCTGAGTTTCGCGCTCCACAATCCCTCTAAGGTTCAGAATTTGCCTGATCTCTATTCGACCCTCTCTGAGGCTCACCTCCCCGTCAATTGGTATAGCGATGAAATCCGAACCTTGCTCATCGCGCTCTCCCAGGACCTCCTGTCTGGAGCGACTCCCCGTGGCCTGGCCCTCTGGGAAACATTTATTTTCTCCCGCCTTCATGAGTCATCGACTCAAAACAGACCCGAAGTGGAGATTACCGGGTGGCTAAACAATCTCTTAGATCAGAAACTGCGGAAGGCCTATCCCATCTCTGCTGAACTTGTTTCGTCGCTGTTAAGTGACTCTGCGCTCTCCTTGGGATCTAAGGCTGAACTCATCAAAGCACTGGCCAGCCTCCCTCAACCCGAAGAATTTAAATGGGATCAGTTTTGGGGAGCCCCCTCCTTGAAAACCCATTTTCTTAGTCTTCAAGAAAACTCTCGGAATGCTGTTTTGAATCTGGGCCTTTTGTCGTGTAAACCATTCCACCAAGAGGCTTTCAAGCAGTTTCTTTCCTCAATTGGAAACGGATCCAAGACCGGCATAAAGCAAACGGTGGCGCTCATCCAGGGATGTCAAGACCAGGCCTGGGATAATGCCCGTATCCTCTCTACTCTGCACACGCTCACAACCCCTGACGCGCGATCCGCGTTCCTCACATATTTTCAAGCGGATTCTAATCGACCCAAGCTCGCCAGTTTGGACTGGATTCAACTCTCGAATCAATTAATTAAACCAGCCTTGTTCTCAAATAAAGAGCTAGCCGGATGGTTCAATGATCAAGTGAACTCAGGATCGCCTACCTTAGGTACGTTTCTCTTGGAAGCGGGCTTTTCATCAGGAGACGAAGATCAGCTTCGATCCTTTTTTAACTTCGTCAATTTAAGACTTTTACCACTCACAGCCAAAACGAGTGCGTCAACCTTTTCAGATATTGCTCGCTTGGCGTTCAAAGGCAGCGCCAGGCATCAGTTTCTCTTTTCCGAAATTCAACCTTTTCTCGACCACCCCCAGCTCTCACGCGAGATCTTACTGAGCATCATTCAGCGTATCGGCAGACCTCAAAATCTGGCTCGTGATTTTGACTGGGAAAAGTTCTGGTTGTTCCTCAACACCGCCAGCCGCACAATGCCGGAGCTGCTTGGTGATAAATCTGTCAAAGTAGCTATCCGAGCCCTCGTCGGCCTGAGTTGTCAAGCAATCACAAAAGAGACCACGGATGAGGCCCTGGCCCTTCAAGCCTACCTTCGAATCAGCCAAGATCATGAAGCCCTTGCTCCTTGGGCATGGACCGATGGCGATGCACACTGCAACTTCGCAATCGCGGCTGATTTAGCCAAAGCGTTAATCAAAGATTTGGCCGAACCTCTCGCGCAAGGACCGGCCCCACTCGAGAATGTGCGATTGTTGGCCCGCTTTGCTTTTAGACAATGCGAAGCAAGAGCGAATCAGGATTGTCCTGAAGTGGTGAACGCCCTGGATTCGCCAACCTGGGACTCGATCTTAGCAAGGCTCAACAAAGCGTCTTCAAATCCCGAAGTGCTCGGCGAATACCGCAACCTTTCAAGAACCCTGCTGGGAGGATCTATGATTTAATGAAACAACATCAGGCAAATGGTGTAGGCGAATCCCCTCACCGATGGCGTGATTCACCTACTTAACCGGTACCCAAAAATTTCCAAGTCACTGAAATCATGAAGATCACCAAAACTCGAGAATTGGCGCGTCATTTGCTCTAGTGGCTGCCAACACATTGGAAAATCCATTGTTGAACCAAGGATCAAGAATATGAATATCGAATATTTTTTGGGAGTTCGGGAGAGAGCATCAGAAGAAAAAAGCATATTGCGCAATGCGTCAAAAAACGGTAGAGTGCGACTCGACACTAGTTGTCTCACCGTTCGTAGAAGGACAGACCTTCTGCCAAATCGGAGACATTTTAAGAAGGTAAATTTATGATCGGCATTTCAAAAAATTTTTTGTGGTTGGCTCCGTTAGCCCTTTTTTCCCAGCTGGTGGCAGCGGCTCCGTATGACGTCCTCTTACCCAACAGCAAAGGATGCATTGATTGGATCAGGGGTGAATACAACGGTGATGGTGGCTATAATACGATTTGCACAAAGTGGGACACCGTTCGTGTTGCCTCGCAAGCGGACGTTGACGATCTCGCCACGGCCCTAAGGAAGGAATTTGCCTCGGGCTTAGACACCACCAAAAGAGACTCCACTGCTCGCATCAATGAGCAAAATACTAAGCTAAGTGTAACCACCGATCGACTCAATGGACACACGGATCGGCTCAACAACTTGGACGCGCAAGCTGCAGCCCTAGGTTCCGCGATTCAAAGTTCGACTCAAAGTTTAAAAGACAACGAGATCAAACAAGTCAACAATAGCGTCACGGCCGCCAATATTCGAATCGATGCAGCCAACAAGAACGGAACCGACTTCAAAAACACGGTCATGAGCAAACTCGGAGACGCCGAGTTTCAACGCCTCATCCGGGATGCGGTCCTTAAGTCCTTAAAAGAAGAAATACGCAAATCGGTGCGCGAAGAACTCAATCGCCAGAACAACAACTAACCTTCTAAAATAGAGTTAAATATGAAAACCAAATTACTACTTACTTCTCTGATGTTAATCTCGGTGGGCTTCACAGGCTGCGGTGGCAACAAAACCTCGCCTAGTGTCGGGCCTGATTCTGGCACTGCTGCCGACCAAACAAGCGCAGCCCCCTCGCCCGCGGATCCAAACGCCACGCCTCAAACCCAAGCCCAAGCTCAAACCCAAACACTAATTTCCGCGCCCGCGAGCTCCCAACAGGCCAACGCCGTGATTATCCGCTTGCAAACCTCCGAAGCTTTGAGAATGACTACGGAAACTCGAGAATTAGTTCAGAAGCTTGCAACTGACACTGAGCTAGGCCGATTTTCTCCAGAAGCTCTCCTGATCGTCGCCCGCGCGGTCAAAGAATCAGTTATTAATGAAGGGAAGTCACTAGGCTACGATGGTCAAAAAGCCTTTTCCGAACTTATCCCAAGTTTTGAAGCCGACGCAGCCTTTAATAACCGTATCAAACTGGCCTATAGATCCCGGCGTGAGCTTCATGAATTCGGCATCCCCGAACTCGCGCAAAATCCTGAGATCTTATCTCATCTTTTGCGCGCTACCCCCGTCGGATCAAACCTAAGTCAAGGACTTATTCCTTCACTTTTGATGGGACAACTTAGACAGTACATGAAGGAGAGCTTTGATCAGGCACTCAAGGTCTTAGACCAAGCAGCAGCGCAAAACGCAGTTCAGTTTGCTGCCCATCACCTTAAGCAAGCATCGCCCTCGGAGTGGAGCAACTGGGAAAAGCTCGTGCAAATCCCCGCCCCACAGGCGCAGGCTTACATTGCAGCCATGGTACATCAGTGGACCGAACAATCAGAAGTGATCAAAAATCACTCAACTGAGCTCAACGAAACTGCTCAAAAACTCGCCCGAACTGCTGCTGAAAGTTATGTCGCCAAAGCCTTAATCGACGAGCTCAAGCAAACTGGAACTGTGGCAAAGATCGCTCAGTCTCCAGAAACCACGGGATCCGAAAACGCGGCACAACAGCTTATGGCCATCGGAGACACACTGATCTCGTTTACAAACGACCCCAAGGCTGGACTCAGTGCCGTCGCAAACATCAAAGATTCAGTTGAAGAAACGATCAAGCTAGCTCGCGACATGAAACTCCCCAACGCATCCGATATCGCACGGGCCACCGACGGAAAGGTTCGCGACGAGATCCGCAGCGAGACTCAGGTATTCAAGGACTTCCTTCGCGGGGTGCCCTCTGAGGCTGCAATCTCATCTCTGCTGGAGAGCAAGTTTCCGAACGCACGTCAATTCGCAAATAAAGCCGGAACTCTCGCCAACCAGGGCATGAAACTTTCCGAACAAGCAGGTAACTTTGCCGATGGCGCTCAAGCTCTTTTGAATGCAGCCAGTAAATTCGGGGTCGATCCGCAAGTCGTCAAATCGGGACAAGAACTCCTGAGTAAAGGAAAAGCGATTAGTGGTATCGTCTCTTCGTTCTTTAGTGGTGGATATCTTGAGGCGAGTTCGCAAGTCCTGGGCCTTTTCGGTTTAAGTGGTCCAGATGTCTCCCAGCAGAGACATGACGAAGTCATGAGTCGGCTCGATGCCATGAGCAAAAAAGAGGATCAACTCGTCGACGGACAAGTTAAAACACTGCAAGGGATCGCGGCGCTAAGTGATGGGCAAACGCAACTCGCCGATGGACAAGCCAAAACACTGCAAGGGATCGCGGCACTGAGTGATGGGCAAGCGCAACTCGCTGACGGGCTAAACCAAATCTTGGCGGGAGAACAGATCATTCTCCAGAACCAACAAGAACAGGAAAAGTACAATAAAGTGATCGTAGATGGGCAGAAACAGCTCTATGAAGGCGAAAAGAAACTGCACCAGGAACTTTCAACGCTCTCACTGGAGATGAACCAGCGGTTTGATGAAGTGATGGATGAACTTGCTCACGTTGAAAACGAGGTTCTATTCAATCGGGTCTTCTTGCTAGCCGATCTCATGAAGGATGCAGGAAGTTGTCGATCTTTGTTGCTGGACACTGAAAATTTCTCGAGCCAAGCGAATCCGACCCCCTACGAGGCACTTATCGCTCCCACTCTAAATCAAGAATTTTCAAGCACTCAAGATCTGAGAGTCTTTTTCAATATTAACCACGATTATGCATCCCGTTGCATGGTGGGTCTCAATTCGGTCATCGGAACGAAGAACGCCTCTGATTTAGCGTTTTTGCTTGCCGGGCAAGAGCACCTTTCACCTGTTGAAATCAAAAAGCTTCGTGAGGATATTTACGCACCACTCTTTGCCCGATACCTCGAAGGCAGTGATCAGCTTTCTCGTCGGGACTTCCTGTCCCTAGCTCAACCAATGAACCAAACGTCATCTCGCTTCCTTGTTCAATCCCTTGTTCAAGATACGTTTGGTCAAAGCAGTTCATATCCATCCAAGAACAACGCCTGGATCTCTGAACAAACCGAACTTCGCGAACTACACAATATCGACTCGGTAGAGTCATACGTAAGTTATCTTATCCAGATGGTCCCGTTCTACGAATTAACCCTCAATCCCGAGGGGGCCCGTGGCGTGGAAAGCCGCCATGACACTCTCCGAAGCACTCGGGACTGGGTTAACGTCAAAGTAGGCGACCGAGTTACAGATTTTCCAAGAACTTTGCTCTTAAAAGCATTGCAGCTGACCAACAATGCGATCGCACAAGAAGCGCTCATCGCTGGCGATCAAATCCTGAAACCATTGTATGATTCTAAAGAACTGTGGAGTTCGGCGGGAACAATTTGTGCAAACAGAACTGAGCGAATGGCACAACCCCGCTGCTTCGTACCTTCCAACACCACGCTCAGCCAAAACCTCATCCGCTTTACTCTGAACCAGGACTTAATACAGTCCAGTAGCAGCGTTCTGAATTACGACATCGCTCTAAGTATGAATGATAATCTTGAGCTTCTTAACAAATTAACCTCGGGCAAACGCCGCTTCGTCAGAAACAATGGACACGTGGACATGGTGATCGGGGATAAATCGTTTCCCGTACCGACTGCGCGTGAGCTTCTCGAAGACGAAATGGTTTATCGGCCTGAGATGTATCGTCTATTGCGCCTCCGAATCCGAATCGCTAATCTTTTGGCAGATATCGAAGTCAAACAAGACTTGAGCAATGAGGATGCCTTCGCAGTACAGACGCTACTCATTCACTCAATTAACTAAATAGCCTCGAAGGTAAAGTAAAAGATCATCGCCCCGCCGGTGATTAGGCCCAATAATGGGAGTATCGATTCAACCCAAAGCGCGTCCAAGGATGGACAATGCTTATTTCTGTCGAATCCAGCAGTTCCACAAATCACTCTGGTTCCGATTGCTTCATCAAACTAGAGCTTAGATTGGCACTCCGCTTGCTCTACTCCCCTCCTAGGTATGGAGAAGCGTAACCATTTCATGCGAAAAGGTGTCTACAGCGTTGGCATATGGCTAATGGCTGTCGCTTTTTCCCCACAGATCCCCGTCGCACTCGCCGCCCCGAACACTCCTCCGGTTTCAGAATCAACCTATGGCAACCTCTATGTCGCTGAGGACGTGATGGCAAATCAAGGGCACTTCGACCTGGGCCTCAGTTATGGCTCAGGTCTAGGGGTCCCCCAGTACACCCTTTCAGGAGTCACCTTAAACCTCGAATACTGGGGCACCGACCTTTTCGTGTCTCGATTGAGCATCGGGCGTTTTAGGAGCACGCCCACCACGCTACAAAGTCTTCTCAACGAAATGCTCGACCAGAACCAAGTCGCTTTGAGCTCGCTCGCTCCCGAAACCCAAGTTTCTGCGCATCTGGGATTTTCCCCTCTTCACGGACTGCTCAATATTCTAGGACGCCATGTAGTTTCTTATGACCTGATTTTTGGCGCAGGCGTTGGTGGCACGAAGTACAACTCGCCCCTCCCGCCCTGGGCTCCTGCTTTAGATCTTTTCGTCGAGCAAAAGTTTTTACTATCCACCCGATTCGGCGTAAATCTCGGCTACACCCAGTTTTGGGAGCATTATACGGACGATACGCCCAACTCAGTTTGGTTGAATCGCGGCGTTTTTGAAGCAGGTGTTTATGTCCGTTTCTAGGTGCCTTTTTAAGACCTTGGGCATCGGCCTTGCGCTGATTTCACTTTCCGCCTGGCATTCGCCTCCAATCGCTCACGCGAGTGATTTAGATTTTGAATCTCTATCCTCACGCCTCAAATCGACCTATGCCTCAGCTCAATGGAGCGCATTTTTTGGTACGGCCCAGGCCTATCGCCAAAGCTGGTGGGCCGATCACCCGGCCCCCGATCTTGTTATCCTCGAAGTCTTGGGCCTCATTCGCCTTTGCCATTATGATGAAGCCGACTCCCTGGCCGAAGGCCTACGGTCGTGGATGGGCAATGCACCCGAGCACACAAAAGCGCGCGAAACCCTGATTCGACTCCAAACATTGACCCAAGGCCTGAGAGCGCATCAACTCGCTGTCAAAAGTGCACAACAGTCCCCACTCCAGGCCCCCAAGCGCGAGATCATTTGGCCCACGAAAAGTAGCTCTAACAAGGGCCTTCCCCCGACGCTATTTCGCGTGAAGATAGAAGACCAATGTGGAATCTCAAGCCCGGCCTCAAACCCACAAGGAACTGCTCTGCTTGCTCAAGACGCGCTAAGTGCCGAAACCCAAGCCTTCGCGACACTCTCACATGCTACCACTCTGATTGCGCATAACGAGTTCGAAACGGCAGGGGCGCTTTTACTTAAGATTTTTGAAACACCCCAAACACCCGAACAGAAATTCGATGCCGCTCTCCTCCTCTCCGCGTTCCCTCCCGGCACGAGCACCTATGCAAAGCGCTCCTTCTACACGCGCTTCGCGCTCGACAGTCCGCTTGCGCAAGAGCGACTCGGGTCCACCGACCGCTCACGCCTCTTGCGCAGCGAAGCCCTCGGATGGTTTGCCTCTGCCCGCTGGCCCGAGGCGAATAAAGCCTTTGCAACGCTTGCCAAAACAGAGAGCGCAACTGACCGCGCCATTGCCGAACTTCATCTGGGATGGATTGAACTCAATCTCAAACAACCCGGCCAGGCTTTTCGCCGATGGATCGCAACCCTGCGCGCGGACGCTCCCTTAACCCTCCAGTGGCGTCTCCCGATTCTTCGTGATCTGGCGCAAGCTTGGGCTGAAAACGGAGGCGGAAATTCGGAAGACGCCCTCGCCATAGAGCTCCTCTTGCAAACGCAAGAAGATAAGAACGCCTTCTCTCAAGGATTACGCACGGGACTTACGAACCTCAGTCCAGAGACCTTGAGCCAGGTTGAATCCGCCCCGAAAGGCCCTCTTTTAAGTCGTCTGGGTCACGACATCATGATCCAAGCTAATTCCCTTGTTGCGAGCGGTTCTTGCGGAATCGTGCCCTGGCTCGATTCGCCTGTGTCTCTCGAAGGTGCTTCGCGCACACCCACGATCAAAATGCTCACGCAGTGCTGGCGCTTAGGCGAAGCGCAAACCGAAACCCAACGCAAAGCCTTGGCTCAAAAACTCGAATGGGCGAAACTTGAAAAAACACAAGGCGATGCCCGCATGGTTTTAGCGGAGGTGACTGAAAGCCTGCAAGACTTCAGCGCCGCTTGCCAGAACTATCTGGATGTGGCGCTCAATGCAGCAACCCCTGAAACCACTGGCGCCATTAATGGCGCCATAACTGGGGCCTCACGAAGCTGCAAGAAGGGCGGGACTAAAGCACTGGCCCAAGCTCAAACTAGGATTCCGCTTGCTGATGTCGCTTACCGCGCCTTAGTCGATCAAATCATTGCGGCAAAAGCTGACCCTCTTGATCGCCAAAAAATACTTGAGATCGCCTATCCCGAACCCAACCACGCAAGTGCTACGGGTCGCTTAGCCTGGTTAGAACTTCTCGAAACACCCCCTGCAGCGGGCGCCGCGACGCCAAACCGTGAACACTGGGTCCACGAGATTGCCACACGCCTTGACGTCTGGAGCGGACTTGGTTTTCGCCGCGAAGACATCGTACTTCTCCAAATCAAAATCAGTATCGCCCACCAACTCTGGGCCCCGCTCTGGGAGCGCGCAGACGAACTCGAAAAAGTGGCACTGCCCAGCCCTAACGTAGCGGCCGCTTACCAGCTCTGGCTAGAGGAGTTGACTCTCCAAGCGCTCAATGGAAAATTGACTCTCTCCGCTCCCCCTGCGCGCACTCTCGCACAGGCTTATTATCAGGCAGTGCAATCTCTTCAAGCGCTCCCCTCACCACCTCAGTGCCAACCCTCCCCTTTTCCACGCAAGTCAGATCTTCTGCGCAGCCCTCTTCTTTCGACTCTTCAAGCGGTCGAACAAGGATTTGGGCTTCTAGAAACCTCCATTAAAATTCCACTGAAGCTTAGTTCTCCAAATTTTGTTCTTCAGTTGAAGAAGAAGATTGTCTCAGCCCAAAAGGCGGTGGCTCGCCTCCGCTTGGCTGCGAAAAACTACGCCTGGCTCCAGGACCGGATTTCACCCACTCTCCAATTACGCATTGGTGCCCTTCAGGCTTCAATTGGTCAGGTCGAAAGTCCGACCCAGTGGCCAGAGAATGAACGAAAAACCTGGACCGCTCAACGGGAGCTTATTGGCCAGGAGATAGAAGGGTGGAAAAAGCTATGAAGAATATAGCCGCCCTCCATATTTTATTGAACCTCACAGTCATTTCGTTTGCGCGAGCGAACTCACCGCAGGCAATCGATTTAGGCTCTGTTTCTGTTGAAAGCTCGATCCGCCGCCCCACCACTCAAATCATCGAGAGTCGCGACGCACTGAAAACAACGGCCGTGGACTTGCTTTTAAGAGAGTTTAAACGAATTGAGCGCGCCGCTGTTGAGCCCCCTATTAAGGAGGTCGAAAAGTGAAAACCAAACACCTGCGATGGATTCAAAACAACCGCTTTGAGATCCGCAGCCGAACCGAACTGTCCGTCGTACCTCTTTCAAAAGAAGCCCCGCTGGCTCCCTTTCGTGTGCGAGAGACTCACGGGGGCTATGAACTGACTTGCAGTACGGCAGCCCGCTTGAGTATCAAACTTAACAACCGGATCATCGTTGATACCGGGGCTTGCCAAATCCTCCCCATAAGCGAACTCATAGTGCGAGCAAACTTTGCTGAGCAAATTGTCGTAAGCGATGGACAAGGGCAGCGCTGGAAAGTCGGGTTTCGCGGAGAAACTCACCGGCTGCCGTTTTGGGATCCTAGCGAGTGGATGGCAATGCTTCGTCCGCTCACAAAATCAAGTGTAACCCATCTCCTCCTCGCCTCTATTACGATCTTTGTCATGACCCATCAGTCACAACTCTTAAGTTTAGAGGAGTTTCTGCTTAACGCCCGCGCACGCGCTCAACTTAATCTTGGCAGCAGCACCATCCAAGCCGAAAGACCCACGCCCTTTGGCGGAGTGGGGATGCGCGAGTATCAGGCATTGCTGCAAGCTGAAGCAAATGCGGCATCACCTACGGTTATAGCTGCCAGAACAACTTCAAAAACGGGAAATATGTTAAGTAGCCTCTTCAAGGGCTTCAAATCCAAAATCGGTGAAGAGGCCGGGATCCCCGCACCCCCAACCCGAGGAGCGATCGACACTCGCTCACTTGTTGGGGATGCACTTAAGAATCAACAGACCCAAGCGGCCCCCCTTATTGCACAAAAACTCCCGAATCATAGAACAGCGCCCCCTTCGATACTCGCGGCCGCCCCCGCTGGCAAACACCAGGAGATTGTATTGCGACAGAAACTGGAGTCCATTAAACCCTCCTTGAGTCGCGCCTACGACGAAGCTCTTCAGATTGATCCCCGTCTCGACGTCACCCTGGCCTATGAAGGAACCATCGACTCTTCAGGGCGCCTCGCAGGACTTACGATTGATTTTCGAGGCCATGCGCCCTCAGTGGCCCTTGCGTCTCTCGAACGCAGAGTGCGCTCTGCATTTGATGAACTCGAGGTGGGAGCAGAATTTTCAGGTCTTAACTTAAAGGGCGAACAAGCGTTCGTAAGGTAGCATAATATGATCAACAACCTCTTTCGTCTTTTTCTTTATCTGGGTTCCGAATGGGTCATCTGGGTCCTCGCGGCTTGCAGCATCTTTGCCGTCGCCGTCTTCTTTGATCGCTGGCGAGCTCTACGAAAGCAGGAGCGAATCGGCAATATCCTTTGGCGCGATTTTCTAGGCAAATGGCTTTCTGATGGACTTCCCAGTGACTGGAAAAAAAATGCGATCGAACTCTCACGCTCCCACCCCTGCGTCGAGTCGCGCGTGCTGCTCGCGCTTTCACGAAAAGAAAAGACATCACCTGAGCGGCTCGAGGCCCTTTCGCAGGGTTTGATCTCAGCCGAAAGATTAGGACTTGAACGCTATCTCGCCGTTTTGGGAACCTTGGGAAACTCCGCGCCCTTCATTGGACTTTTTGGAACAGTGCTTGGGATCATCAAAGCGTTTGCTGAGCTGGACAAAGCCACGGGTAACTCGGGGCTTGCGACCGTCAGCGGAGGCCTTGCCGAAGCCCTGGTAACTACGGCGGCGGGACTGCTTGTCGCGCTCCCGAGCGCGATCGCCTACAATTTTTTTCAACGTAAAACCCGAGCCATCGCCTCGCGCACGGCGAGTCTTGCTAGTGTCGTGATCGGCGAAACCGCGGACACAGAGGGCCACTAAGATGTCTATGCAATTAGGTGGAAGCGATGACGACCTGATTACCGAAATCAACGTAACGCCCTTTGTGGATGTAGTCTTGGTTTTGCTGATTCTTTTTATGTTAGCCGCACCTGTGGTTTACCAATCAGGCGTACGAATCCAGTTACCCACCGCAATTAGCGCGAGCAAGATCAAGCATGTGACCTTAAATTTTCACTTGGCCGCTAACGGAGATCTTATGCTTGAGCAGCAGAAAATTCCTGTGACCTCAATCGCTGAGATCACTAAAAAAGCGCTCGCGCTGGACCCGCGCTCCGATGCCATGATTTCAGCTGACAAACAGATTTCTCACGGCCAGGTTCTCGAAGTGATTGATGCCCTCAAACAAGGAGGCATTAACGATGTGGCGCTTGGGGTTGAACCCAAACCCACAACAGGGAAGCCACGATCCAATTAGAGGACCATATTCGCCTACTTTTTCGACACCTGTCAGGTCGGTAACGACCCGAGCGTCGATCCCCTATTGTCCAATCCTTAAACACCATTCCTACCCGCCCTTTTTCCCCCTGAAATTCAACACACTTAAACTGTCCAAGAATTAGACACCTTCTACTGGTTCGATTTGGCCCTACCCTTGCAAACTATGTATGCATAACCCAGTTTATAGGCCAATTGGCCACGATAGAAATTTAGGAAAAGGAGTCAGTGTATGAAAAATTCATCAAGCAAAAATAGAACGGCAAAGATTGCCCCAGCCCTTTTCCTCTTACCAGCACTTCTGGTGCTGAGCTCCTGCGGACCAGCAAATTACCCTGCGCAGTCAGGCACTGATCAAACCAATGGTTCGGCGCCCCAATACACGAATACAACGTCCACCCCAACGCCTACGGTAACAGTCACAGCAACGCCGAAGACAACAACGGCATCGAGTGCGACCTCAACCTCAAACAAAGGGGTTCCAGCCTTCATTATCCCCATCTCAGGCATTGGCTACTCCAATGCCATTTCGGTTAGCGTGAAGACCGGCAAAGTTTTGAAAGTTAAATTCGCCCCAGGCGCGCAAGACCGAACGGTTGCGGGATCGGGCTTCTCACCTTTGTACTCAAAGCTAGGCGTCTATATCACGGTAGGGACCTACACCCAGCCTACCGAGATGCTCAGTAACGGCTATGCAGGTGGCGCGGCTCAGGAGAGCCATATCATGGATTTCTCCACGAGCTTCAGCAACGCCTGCGCAAGCTCTGATTCAGGCTGCCGCCAGGACGTCATCATCAAAATTGGACAACCTAACTACGACTACTGGTGCCTTAACTACAACATGGGATGCCCTTGGCAGAAGGTGCAAGAGAATCACCCCTGGAACGGGACCCTCACCATTCAAACGGATGATACGGATGCCATGTAAGTCAAAGCTGTAAAACATTTAGACAGCTGGAAAGAGTGAACACAAGAAAGTGTTCCAAACGAGAGGAAAGAATATGACGAAGTTCAACAAAATCAAAGCAGCTCTCAAGGCGGTGACAAGTTGGCCCTCCCGTTGCAATACACTCAAGGCAGGAGCATTTATGAAAAATGAAAGTGTAAAAAAACTATCCCCAAACGTGAAGCGCAGTAAGCTCACCTTTGCGATGATCGTCATGGCGACAACCTTAGGCGCCTGCGGTGGCGCTGTGAATCGGGAAGCTTCCAATACCAACGGCAACCTTGCAGATGGAACACCCATCACCACTCCAGCCCCTACTTCAACAACAACCGTTACAACCCCAACCGTCCTTACCTCCGCTGAATTTATGCCTTCAGTCACTTACGGCTTCACCCTAACCGGCACCGGCGGAACACATCCCTCAGAAACACTTCCTCCCGTTGTCACGGACAACATGCTCAAGGTTAAGATCATCGCAGGAGCTGCAGGCCCGATCAGTATCGCAAACGGCAGTACACAGGGTTCTGGCTACACGGCAACTTACGCCTGCGTAAGCTACAAAATCACGGTCGGTGGAAAAAGCATTCAATCCGAGATGCTCAGCGTAAATGGTGGATCTCAAGTTTGTCCGAATGCCCCAAGCGAACAAGTCATCGACTTCTCTGATCGCCTAGGTGGAGGCCACAACAACTCCATGAGCATCACGGTGAGTGGCGCGCTCTACGACTTTGCCTGCGAATGGCTCATTCAGAATCCTTGGTGGCCGCTTCCTGCCCTTTACGGCGGATGTAACTCCAATATTCCGCTTAAGCCTATCTTCAAGAACCACGTTGTCAGCGGCTCTCTTGATGTGCAGATCAACATGGCTCAATAAATCCAAATCCTCAGAGACCCAAAAGCAGGCGCTCGAAGTCCTCACTTTGATCTCGCCCAAAGTCTTCAGAGCGAAGTTTTGAGAGGGAAGCAAAGAAGCATTTCCAATCTTGAGCACACTTTGAATAGAGCGCTTCAAATCCCTTCATCCCCACGTTGTAGGTCCTGAACTGTATGAGAGTCGCATTATTGATTTCACGTTTGATCCCAAGATCCGTTTTAAACGCTGCGAGGATTTGCATTTTTTCCTCACGTTTTTGTTCATCTGACTTCTGAGCGGCCGGCGTGCGATAGAGTGCATCAAGTTTCAAATAGGTCTCGTGAAACTTTAAAACACGACGCTCCGATTCAGCTTCGCCCTTTTTAAAAGCGATCAGCTCCGGCGCCTGGGCCCCTAACCGCTCACGCAGATAAACGGCAGTCATCTGATTGGCCACAAAGTTTGCGAGGCTCTCATTGAAGTAACTCTGATTCTTGATGTAAAGCGTGGCGTGGACGGATTCGTGAAGGACCACATTGACCAAAGCCCCCAACGCCTGATCCCCGAGAGGGATCATCGTCGATAGCACCGCATCCCGAAACCAACCCAGCGTCGAATAAGCGCCTGCCCCTCGCACATCCACATCCAAGCCATCGGTCTTAACGGACTTCGCATAATTGATGGCATCGGTTTGATTAAACCATCCCAGATAGGGAAAACTCCCCACAATCGGAAAGCGCCACTCCTTGGCCTTAAAAGCCAAAGCATCACTCGCGCTCA
>CAIRTR010000160.1 GCA_903881565.1 Oligoflexia bacterium
AGTTAGACAATGATGGCAAGGCAGGCCTCATCCTGCATGAATTATTGCTCTCTGAAGCCCTTCAAAACGGGACTAAGAGTTCGTTTAATGTCCGGTATCTGGTTGGCGCATTTTCTTCACGCTTAAGCGAAAAGTGGGATGATCTGCAGTACAGCTTTTATGTAAACGCCGCGGGACTTTTTGATTTGGTTACAATTAATGGGGGGCTCACAGAAGAAAAAGAAAAACTACGGATTGAATTTCAAAGTACCAATCTTCAAAAGCAACATGTTTGGATTTTTCTAGACTTGCCCACCCCCACACAGAGCACCGCAACTCTCGTTTACAATGATATCGTAACCATGCCTCTTGAGCTTAATTCAACCTTGAGCGTGTCTTTTCTAGCTCCGCGTCTCGCTCCACGCCTCACAGATCCCGACGCTAATCTTTTCCTTTATTTGGATCCTCGCTCTGGCGGCCAGGAACTCGCGCGCATTCTGGTGCTGGATAACTGGGGAACCGTCATTCGAACCCAGGTCAAATCCTCCAATGATTCGAGTTGGAGCATTCCGTTGGATTTTATTTCAGGGCTGTGAGGTTTTTGGGATCGGAGACTTGCCTGACTCGATACAGGAGTGTTTGCGTCATTTTTATCGGATTGAATTGATTTAAGTTTTTAGAAATCGCTGCACGAGAATGGATTTCAAAACCTCACTCCACCTCATGCTCAGAAGGACTCGATCTGCCCCCTCCACCAAAACGGATACCCACGACGCCTGCAACCTTCTTCTCAGCAAACCGCCAGAAAAGACATCCGCTTCGACAAACACCGCTCTCAGCCGATGGTACGTGCCATACGAAAAGCGCTGATTCTGTGCATTACCTTCCATACTGGGCACCCAAACTAACTTCATGAGTAGGCGAGCGACGATTTGGGGAAACAACACATGAACGCAGGAAGCTATAAAATAATCAATAATATCAGCCCCATGGTACAACACATTCATAACACATTCGATATGGCAAAGCACCGCAGCTCAAACTCACCGCCGGGAATCACAGCCGAGTATTCTCGGTGATCGGTCCGAATCAAACATACCAAATCCAATTCTACCTTTTAACATCAACTGTGACAACGCTAGAAATTACCGATTGGGCTCATGATCGCTTCAGCTCCATCCTTTTAACAAAAACTCTTCGGCCGTAATTCCTCGCACATGGTCTGTCTCAAAGGGCGTTTTACAAACTACCGTGAGCTGATCTTTTGGAAAGACTTTTCTAAACCAGCCAAAATCCAAGGGTCCTGCTGTCCCGGACTTGACCTCAATGAGATGGCCCTCTGCAGTTACAAAATCAATCTCATGTTCTTTGGATTTCCAAAATCCCGTACGCTCAGGGTCATGACCGCTTAAGGCGGTCCTTCGAAAAATTTCTTGAGCCACCAGCCACTCAGTCCAGGCCCCGCGCTGCCCAGGCTCTAACCCTTGAAAGTCATCATTCATGCGAAGGGCATTAGGATGAAAGGCAACAGCGACCGCGAGATTAATGAAATTAAACTTACAAGGCTTTTGGGCCATGAGCAATTTGCGCCCAGAATCCCATTGCCAAGCAGGGAGAATGCTCAACAGGTCTGAGAGTCTCTCGATATATCCTGCGGCAACAGTATTGTTGGCTAAGCCTGATTCGCGAGCAAGCTTGGCATAGCCAACGGGGGACCCTCCGAAGCGAAACAGGCTCTGCATAATGTTCAACGCAAAAACACGATTACGACCCGATGAAACAAGGTCTCCCAAAATCCAATCGCGAATAAGTTGAATCGAAGACTCAGAGAGACACCCATTTTCGTAAATGTCATTGCAAAGAACAGGAGACCCCCCCGTGAGCAGATAGGCAATCCAAGTCTTTTCTCCAAACTTAGCGTGCGCGATTTTGTTAAACTGCGAAAACGAAACGGGCAGAAAAAGATAATCCGTACGCCCTAGTTTTCCCTTTCGACCGGGCAAGCGCTCTGAACCGTGCCGCAGATCTGCGGCCTTCGAACCCGTCGTTACAACAAGGACGTTTCTTAAGTGTCCTCTATCCCAAAGTCGCTTAAAGGCCTTTTCCCAACCCTCAACCGCCGTAATCTCATCGACAAAAATTCGCCGAACTCCTGCAGACTTTGCGAAGAGCGCCTCTACCTCAAGAAGCCTTAATTCAAGATCATCCGCATTCGTGATGTCGTCCCCATTTAAGTAGAATCCACTCCCCTTCCCAAAGGTCGCAATCGAATCACGCAAGGACAGATCAAGCCAGGTACTCTTGCCGTACTGCCTCGCACCGCGGACGACGATTAGGCCTGGCTCCGTGGGAAGCTTATCCAGACCAAACTCAAAACGAAACGCAGCGGCTTTAGCCTCATATTCGGTGATTCTTGGCCAGAGGCCTTCATGATCAATCTCCCCCTGCAACAAGAGAGCATTCATTTGGCTAACGTTCATAGTGTTAGTATATCTAACGTTTAGAACGTTAGCAACCGCTAAAAATCCTTCAGCAAATCCTTCAAATCAAACCCCTGCGCGGCCTTCCCCGCTTCAGGTGCGCCTGCCATCACCTTCTGAGAGAGCCACTCCAGACGGCCTTGCACCACCTGCGAGAACTCTTTTGCGATTCGCGTACTGGCCACCTCATCGTCGATCACGTCAATGAGGTCACCTAGCACATCAACGGTGTCCGCCCAAAACGCCGCGAAAATCGGTATGAACTCGGTCGCACGCCTCTGTGCGGCCGCATAACCCAGTCGCTTGCAGAGTTCGGCAATGCGACTAATCCGCTTCAAACCGGCATGATTGGGCGCCTCCATGGCCAGCGTCTGGGCCGCTCCCATGATGCGGTCAATTACCTGAGAGAAGCCCTCAAGCTGGGAAGTCGGAAAGGCGCCCTCCCAACTCTCGAGCTGATCGAGAATCTTAATCAACTCTTTGAGCAATAATTTGGACTCTACCTGAAAACCGTCTAGAATCTCCTTATCCATATGGCACATTTTCCTATTCGTATTGGAACACTCAGACCGGGGCATTCTGTATTTTTTGATGTCTTCATTCTAATTTCGGAAAAATATGTGCATTACCTTAGAAGTTCTGACCCCTTTGACGCTGATCGCCTCGAGAAACTCAAGTCAAAAGGCGTCAAAAAATTGTACATCCGGGCTGAAGAAGAAAAAAACTATCTGTCCTATATGGAAGCCGGATTGGATTCTCTGAAAAGCGCGAAAATGTCGAAAGTCCAAAAAGGCGTGATCGCGCGCGACTCCATGGTCACGGAAGCCGAAAATCTTGAGCGCAATTTGGATAGCCAAGAAGGCTATGAAAAGGCCCAAAATCGCGTTTCAAAAGTGCTCGAATATCTCATGTCGGACAAAGGCGCGGCCAAAAGCATTCTGACAAATGCGGGCGTCTCAACTGACGCCTATCAACACTCCGCCAATGTCGCTTCACTTAGCTTAGGGCTTGCTCCGAGAGTCGGAATTTTTGATCCAGACGAACTTTTTGATCTCGCGATGGCAGCCCTCATTCACGATTTGGGGAAAGTAAAACTCGGAATTCCCTTTGGACTTGAAAAAGAGAAACTGCCGCGCAACCTCATAACGAAGTACTACAGCCACCCTTCAGTCTCCGTGGACATGGTCGCTGATAAGAAGTATGTAACCGCTCGCACTCTCAGACTGATTGCTGATCATGAAGAGATCGGTGATGGCGACGGGTTTCCGGAGCATAAGAAACTCATAAAACTCCCGCCCTGTTCCCAGGTTTTGAATCTGTGCAACGACTACGAGCGATACTCCTCGATCCAGAAGATCCCGCCGCTCGAACTCTTTAGAACCTATATCGGCGAAAGAGGGCATTTTTTCATGGAAGAACATTTGTTAAAATTGGGCGCTATGCTCGCTGGAAAATAGAGGTCATTATGCTGCCCATCTACCTTAAAGGTTCGATCACATTTAAATTGGAGGAGCGACAATTTTCTTACGAAAAGCAAAACCTCTCCGCCTATGGCGTAAGCGGCCTGCCTTGGGGCGGGCTCGATCCCATCCGTCATTTTGCGCAAAAAGTAAAAGTGACCCTAAAACTCGATACGCCTGAGCTCGCGCATTTTACAACTGATGCCCAAATCATACGCGAAGCGACCCAAACGACGGAACATATGGGATTCAAATTTGGTCTCTCGCCCGAGCAACACAAGAGAATCAACGAACTGGTATCGCGCTATGGCTTTTTCCCGACCGAATACATGCGCAAATATCCGCGAATCCCGTCGTTATCGGCGGTTCCCACTTTTCCGCTTCGCGTGCAGGCCACCCCGCTGGATATTACAGCGCATCCGCATTCTCATGCCAAATTTTCCAAATCCAAGATTAAAGCCATCGACCACATTTTCGATGTCGGCAACCTAAGCCCCAATGGGATGCTGCTCTCCACCGAAAGCGTGCTGGCGCAATCCCTGTTACCAGGGCATCGGCTCCTGCTTCGCCTGGAGCCACGCGGTAATTTCCCGATTTCCGTTGAGATGGAAGGTTTGATCTGCCGAATTGTGGATGACATCAACTCCCGAAACGGCAATACCATCCGCTACCTCGGAATCAAATTCACGGTTGTCGACGAAGAAAATAGGGCCATTTTTCTGGATCTCCTCAAGGATATCTTGGAAAATCTCAAAACTCTGAAACGCTAACTTTTCCCGATTTCCGCAAGCACCCGTTCGCGCGTCTCAGGCAGCACCCAAACCCAAACGGCCGTGAGAAGGGCAAGCACCAGCGGTACCCCTAGGCCTCCTGTGAGTCCGTAAACTGAAACAAAACCACCCACCACGACAGGGGCAAAAAACTGCACCCCGCGCGCGCAATTATAAGTCGTGCCCATCGCAAAGTTTCGCACACTCGTTGGAAACAATTCAGCGAGCAATGCCCCAAATCCAGCAGTACAGCCTGAGCCCAAACCCAGCATGAACATCGTGCTCCAAAAAACAACGGGGTGTCCGATGAGATCTTGCCAAAAAAACACGAGCACTGACAGCGCTCCGGCCGTCACCAGCGAATAGGCCGAAAAAGCGACACGCCTTCCATAGCGATCCGAAAAGAAGCCAAACCCCATCATTCCCAGCAACTGTCCTAATTGAGCGGTGAGAATCCACAACGCCGAGCGCGCCACCGGTTGATGAAACTCATTTTGAAGAAACTTGGGCAACCAGATGTAACACGTCCAATACGTCCCTAATTTAAAAACACCCAGGAGAAAACTTTTCCCCATCACTGGTAAATAACCCTTATTTATAAGATACGAAACTGAAGCCCAGGCCGTGAGCTTCGCTTCTTTTTTACCTCCGCCACCCATCCTCTCGGCGCCAGCCCAAAGCGCCGACTCCGGCAAATGCCGCCTGACCAAAAACGCAACGAGCGCGGATAAAGAAGAAGCTAAAAAAACCGTACGCCAACCCACAATCGGGGCCAACAACAATCCCGTCACTGCCGCAAGCGCAACTCCAACGGGCTCGCCTGCTTGCAAAAAAGCTGCAGCACGACCTCTCATGTGATGGGGCGAAGACTCAGCCATTAGCGCATGCCCGACCGCCCACTCTCCACCCACGCCAAGGCCCGTGATGAATCTAAATAGCAAAAGTGATTTTGGCCCCGTCGAAAACGCCGTCAGCGCCGTGCCCAGCGAATACAAAACAATCGTCCAAGTCATGATTTGTTTTCGACCATAGCGATCCGAGAGATAGCCAAATAGGATGCCCCCCACTCCCGAGGCTCCCAGGGCCACCCCTAAAAGCACGCCCTCTTGAGCGGTTGAAAGATGAAGTTCATGCCCGATGGGGATCAGCAGAAACGAAAACAACACCAGGTCATAAAAATCAAACATCCAACCCAAAAACGAGATCAACCATATGCGAACCGGAAACTTCTGGATCATGCTATGACCTCTGCTTTCTGAGGTTTGAGTAAAAGAATTAACGTGAGCAAAATCGCGATCCCTGCCACATTGGCAATGGCATCAAACGCGAGAAGCCCCCGAGGTCCGTTCCAAAAACCCGTTGAAGCTTTGAAAAGATCATAACCTTTTCCATCAAAGCGCGTGACGTAGAGAATCGCACCATTGGCTGCTGCCGTAAAAAGCGTATAACGAGTAGAGGCCGCACGTCCTTGTTGATTGCCCACGATCTCCAGAACAAAAGCATAAAAAGCGGAATAACAAAACCCGGTCACCAGCAAGTACGCTGAAGCCCCCACCGCATAAGTCAAAGGCGTCATGGGCGCAAACATCATGCCCATCGCGCAAAGGGCGGTGAGTCCTCCGGCCAAGGCGTAGGCTAAGCGTCGATTCATGACGTCACAAATCCGGCCGCCGATATAACATCCGATAGCGGTCAGGATGGCACTTCCCAATCCGTTAATCGTGGTCACCATTTGATCAGAGGCGTGGTAATCCAGTGCCATTCCTGAAAAAAGTCCTCCCGCTACAGCCGTGCCTACGGGGGAAAAGCAGACAATAATCCCCGTCCAACCTGCACGAGATTTGAGGGTGGTCCAGATGTCATGAAACGTATCTCCAAAAACTTTACGAGGCGAGCGGCTTTCACACTCAACCTCAGGCACCATCAACACAGCCAGAGCCGGAAACATCAGCATGGCTGAAACCACGAGCGCGATCGTGTGTTGGCTAAAGGGTGCGTGTTTCCATTCGACGTAAAAGCTGGGATGAATAAATCTCAGATCAATGAGATCTCCCCCACTCCCGACCAGAAGCAGGATGACGTATGCGCCTAAAGCACCGGCCACGAGATTCCCAATATTGAGCCACGCGCCCCCGCGCCCTAACCGATCAGCGGACAAAGTCATCGCCATGAGGCCGCCGTTACAACTCGTGGTGAGTCCAATCAGCCCCTGAGCGGCCACGAGCAAAACGACATAGAGATCCAAACGCTCCGGAAGCGGCAGGGTGATTGCGACATAGGCACAAAGCGCGCCCAAAAAACAAAGCAGGATCAGCCAACTTTTGCGACGAATCCCCATGTCCACCATCGGCGCCCAAAGAAACTGAAAGGTGGAGGGCAGCATACAAACCGCCGAAATCTCGGCTATCCGTTCGACGCCAATGCCTTTTTGCCTGAGCACAAACGGCATCACGGCGCCCCCAAAGGCCCCGATTACGCCAAAGGGAACGGCATTTAGGCCAAACACCCACTCCGGAACATGCCGTTTTATTGAAGTCATATCTCATTGAGATAGCCACATTACGGAAAAAAGATCAAATTCCCTAGCTGGCGATTGCTTGTTAAAATACCGAACCCACAAAGCCACAACTGCAATTAAAGAAACCCCATCCTCCATCCGATACGTTACTCGTGGCATTGGTCCTGTCAAAATCCGCACGCTTTGGTCTTGCATGGGCGCTGTTCTCGGCGCTGCTGTGCTTTGCAGCCACGCCATCTTTCGCCGAAGACGTGTACCAGATCTATTATTCAGACAAACCGGTCTCACCGTCAAAACTTACAAGCCTCGAAAAAGTCTATGGCTGCAAGCTCATTGTTTTGCCCTACCACGGGGAGCCTCCGGCGACCCCTGCAAGAGTTCACGGGGTGGTTCTCCATTCGGATCCTCTTGAAGATCCCAAGTGGGTATTGGGAGACAGAAACCCCGTACTGGAAGCCGAAAGAGAAGGCGGCATTCTAACGGATCGCTGGAACGGCGAGGCAACCCTCCTACGCACTTTTGGTTCTGAACTTTATCCCCCCACCGAACTAACGAGCAAATGGATACCCACGTCTGTCGATTCAGGATTGGAGGAGCGGATTAAAGCCCTTGAGCTGCTTCGATCTCAAATTAATCAAGAGATGGGGAAAAGCATTCTCAAATCAAGAACCGGATTTGGAAGTGCCGGGGTTTTGCCGAAAACGAATGACGATTGGGCCACGCTCTACCGAAACTATGTCATAAATACGAAACCCAAAATCCAAGAACTCGAGCGCACCAATTCGGACCCGGATGTGCTTCAGGAAAAAATATCCGAAGGCGAATTTGAATTTCTAGAAGGCCGCGTCTTGGATCAACTCCTAGAACACCCGGATCAGGTCTTGGTCCAAAAGATGTTTCCAGTGGACAAAGAGGTTCGCGTCCATGTGATCGAAGGCAAGGTTCTTCCCAGCGGGACCGTCAATCGCTTTGATTATCTCGGAAAATACGTTACCCGAGAAGACACGAAAAAAGCAGAACGCCTGGTGCAGCAGAAACTTCTGGATCAGCTTCCGCCTGAGAGACAGAAACTCTCTGCCACGATGGACGTGATCATTTCAGGAGATCAGTACTTCATTGTGGACCTAAACGGCGGGATCGAATCAGGAATGTATTACCCTGAAAACGACCTCTATGTGAGCAACCTTTTAGCGAGCCGCTTTTCAGGCAAGCTCACTCCTTATCTTTCAAGTTTTGAGCGGTTTCAAAAGGCCCCTCTCAAAAACAAACTGGTTGAACTCAAAAAACTCGTAAAACAGTACGGCGCCTGGATTGAGGAAACTGAAAGCTCAGGCCTTTGGGACCGCGTTGCCTCCGAATACATTCAAGAACTCAAGAGCTCCCCTACCTCAAAGCACTTTGAACAGGTCTTGGAGCAACTCAAGAGTGCAGGCCTTCGCGACACCTGGGTCTACCATTCCTTAATCGCAGAAGTGGATGATCGCTGGCCCGCGATTGGCTTAAGCCCGCGCGCACAAAAACGCTGGAAGGCGTTTCTCTCCCGCAACTCGGACGATGTCGAATACGTCTACACTAAGGGCAAACAACTTCGCGTGATTCCGGAAGTGGGTTATTCGGATTCAGAGGCGGTAAAAGCGGCCATTAAACTTGTAAAAGAACAGGTGCCACTTGAGGATCTCAGGAGCATGTCTCTAGAAGAGGTGCGGGAGCACTTCGAAAAAGGGGTGCTTAGAAATTTCATCACGCCCGATCGACTCAAAGCGCACCCGCCCACTGGCGCCTGGGCGGAGGAACTCTCAGATCTCCCCAAAGGCAAAGCGGTTTTTATTGAAGACTACACCTTTCGGCAACTCACGAAAAAAGTGCTTACGCAGGTGGGATATTTTAATCGACGAGCGCATCTGCCACATCAAAAACAGGGCAAGGGATGCCTGCGTATCGCCCGCCTGCGCCTCCAAGGCGATTAGCGAAGGCGCAGAATTTTCTGCGTATCCAATTCGCTTTCAGGCTGCTTATCTCCGTGAATAAAAATGCCTTCATGAAAATATTGCACTCTTTTTCCGTTTTCTATCTCGTAGTCGTGCCAGCGCTCCAGAAACTCTGCTTTAGAAAGGTAGGTATAAGCGCCGCCCGTGGAGGGATCCATTGCGTAGAGATACGTTTCATCAAGCGCCATCAAAACGACGTAATGGCCGTCTTCCCAGCGATCTATCCAGGGTTGGTCATAGTTATCGGGCCACGCTTGAAGATCTAAAATAACCGTTTGACCCTCTGCAATGGCTAACTCAAGATCACTCAGTCGAAGCTCCGTTTTAAATTCTGCCTGAAGTCCAAAATGCTGCGCTCCACGCACCAAACCCCCGGGGTTAGTGCCATCTTTTGGCGTGGTTCCCAGGATCGGATAAAGTGCTTTTTCAGAGCCAAAATAGACCTTCCAATATCGAAGCACCGACAAAAGGGCCGCCGCACCGCAGGAGTAGTCCGTTTTTTGCTCAAAAATAGAGAGTTTCAACGCCTGCTTGGGCAACTGAGGTCGGATGTAAAAGGGGTTGTCTGAACCCTTTGAATGGGCCACTTGGCCTATTACGAACTGAAGCAGGATGACTAAAACAAACCCTCTTAATAGGACCATTCTCCCACCCCCCTATGGCCGCGATCTTAAATCACTCCCCCTGGATTTCAAAACATATTAAACACAGGCTGACTTTAGTTTTTCACCTCCCCCGTCGATGGATAAAAAGGAGGTTTCACCCAAAGTTGCGGACTTGCGTCATGTTCTTGGCACTACTGCTTTTTGAATTAGCCATGGGTGGCCCCCTTTGGGCCGCGCCTGTTGGCGCGCCTTGTCTTCGTGCTGAGCTCACGCAACTCCAAAACAATCCCCCCCTCGTCACCGAAGCCCCCTCCCAAGCCATTGAACACACGCTTCTGAGCACTACACTTAGCGACACAGATCGACCACTCGCCGCCTACTCCGAGCAATCCCCGGCTCTGGAGCTTGGCACAAGCCCCCGCGAGCTTTCGCTGAAAAAGCCTCCAGCAGAAAATCCAACGCTGCTTAGTTTCTTGCGCGCCGAAGGAGAGAGGCAGGCCTTGGCTCTTAGAAGAAGACTTGGAAAACCCGCTGCTGAATTCGAAGCCTGGCCCACCGAAGCCGATGGCAAACCCCAATGGGTTTTTGCGCGCTGGAGAGAAGACGCGCAAGACGCCTGGCAATGGCTAGAGATGCCGGCCCGCAGCGGCGATCCGATCTTGCCGCATAAATTAGATTTCAAAAAGCCCGGCGAACTCGATTCGATATTCAAAGACCGTCTTGAACTTGCAAGTCTCTATGATTCGCCCTCGTTTGGCGACGTGGTTTGGACCACCGAAAATGGAACGCAAACCAAAGGCGCATGGATCCCTCTGTCCCAACGCATGCGGACCCAAGCCGCGCTTGAGGCGCAGCCTGATTTGATCAAAACCCTTGAGGCCCGCACTCTCCCTCAACCGGCGCGCTTTAACGGTGAGCCCGTGTCGTTTGTTATTTCAACAAGGGATAAGCAGGTGATCTGGCCCAAGTCGATTCATTGGCGCGAACCGGTTACCCTTCCCAAAACGGCAGCCCGCGAAACGCCTCTTGGAAAAATCAATTGGCCCCGATCCTTTCAAAAATCTTACCAGCGAGACCTCCAAATTCTCTCAGGCGAAAGAACGGCCGTTTTCCCGATCTCCAAAAAGAAAATGCGATTTACCCAAAAAAGCAGTGCTGATCCCGATCATCAACTTGAAGCACTCGTGGATTATCTCGAAGAGCGCTACACCGTTATGGGCATCGCTTTTGAGCGACAACGTTTTTCATGGAGAGGACAGCCTCAATCCAACTTGATTGCGAAAATTAAAGGCTCCCTCCCGCCGGAGTTAAATCGCCCCATTGTCGTGGCCGATCACATCGACACTGCCTTCGCCGAAGATGTCTTTGGGGCCACTGGAAAACGCGTCTCGGTTCACGGTGCCGATGATAACGTCACGGCGGTTGCGACACTCTTGCGAGCGGCAGAAACCCTCAAAAACTCCCAGCCTCTTCATGATATTTGGCTCATGCATCTCACCGGCGAAGAGTTCCCGGCCGATGATTTAGGCGCGCGCGTTTGGGTCGACAAACTAAAAAAAGATCGCCAGGACCTAGGCGGAATTGTTTTGCTCGATATGATTGGCTACAACAAAGATGGCTCTGGCCGGTTTCAGATCAATCCGGGCGACTCCAAACGATCGGTTGATATCGCCGTGCTTGCAAAACGTGCTGCCGAAGTGGCCGCCCCTACTTTATTCCCACAGATTCACCTTCGCTTCGACGACAAAAGTTATCTCTACAATACGGATGGGCTGATCTTTGATCATCAAGGATATCCCGTGATTCTAATTAACGAAAAAATGAACCGACACACCCTTGATCGCAAGGGGTATCACGACACGGGTGACACGGTCGAAAACGTCGACGTGCCTTACGCCTCCGACATTGCCAAAACAGCGATCCTCACGGCGCGAAAACTGGCACTCACTCCTGCCGAATAACCGAAGTCCTATTGCTCAAAACTGCTGACAGTCATCGCAAAACTTCCCGTCACCGGATCATCTTTAGGCTTATCCGAATTTTTCACGCTGTAGCTTGCGCTGAATTTCTCTTTTTCGATTTTGCCCGAAAAAGTCCCCGTATAGACAACAGCCTTGCCCGCAGAGGAACAATCAATGGAGATCCCACCTTTTGCAATCAGGGAAGCATCTAAACTTGCACTAATGTTTGAGCGACAGGTCATTCCCTGAAACTGCACGTCATTAAACCCAACAACAGTGCCTATCGGATAACGAGCCAAACTCACTTCACCCGAGAGCGCCCCTGCTGCGTCGCCCTTATAATAAAGAATATCGGATAAGCCTTCGGGGCGATCTTCATTAATAAAGTACTGACGATCCGGAATCGCATACGCGCCGATGACTTCAATGCGAACCTTCGCTTCTTTGGGGGCAGGAACTTTCAAGGTCCACGCGCCGCCCATTCCGACTTTATTATTTGCATCGATGTAGCTCTCCACATCGCCGATAGTTTGCTCAGCCGTGCCACCAATCAAGGTAGCCCCTTGAACAACAGTCAATCGCACGCGAACGTTTTTCACCGTCTCATGCGCAAAATTTGCCACCGCGACTTTTACGACATACGCCTGTTTTGCGGGATCCGCTTCGCCTTGCGCCGAAAACGGAATCGCGCGGATGGCCGTAATCGACGAGCGCCACAGCGTCCAAATATCGGTCGCCGCTTGAGTCAGAGGATCCACTGACGACTTAAGCCAAGATCCGATGTGGGCGCGCGTGGTTGTAGCTGAAATACGTGCGAGTTCAGAAAACTGCTCTCCCGTTTTTTCCCATGGGTTATCAAACACCGGCTCCGGATTCTTGAAACCCGGGCTGTATCCTTTAAGTACGATGCTCGAGTTCGTCCAATTGTGGAAAACCCAAGCCTCCCACTGCATGTGGCTAGAGAGTGTGGATTTGCAAACGGTGGAGTTCCAATACCAAGGATCAAACCAATCCGCTTTGTCATCGCGTGCGGCAGAATCCGTAAAGTGACAAGCAAGCTCGCCCTTCCAATCGTTGGCGTGAGCGCCAACCCCTAAGTAATTCATCTTATAAAGGTCATCCGTGAATTTAAGCTCCAGCGGGATTGCGGCTTCTTCGTCATCGCCTTTTGAAAGCGCCAGGGCATCGGCAGCGGGCATGCCGGTGACATGATAAGGAACGGACATGTCCGCCAAGAAGTGCGCCGACCAGGCCGCGCCGATGTTCATCGCTTCTTTATAGTTATCTTGGGAATTCTGAGGCGAACTTCCTTTCACAATCCCTAACGAGAGGTACTTGTAGAATCGGGCCGTCTGCGCAGGCGCGTTTCCCAGACCGGTTTGAGGATTATAATAGTGCCAAGAATCGGGCGTCGTATTTGGGTTATCGGGGCCGGGACCAGAGATGAGAGACATGTCCGAGCCGTCGCCGCCCACGATGAAGACGCCTTCATGAGCCGCGATGTCTTCGAGTTTCGGAAAGCCTGAGCCTTCAAAGGCTGGATCGAGCTTCAACTGGTCGTAGGCGACATCGAGTAGAAACTGATGCGTGTTGGCGATCGAAAAAGACCCCCAGGAAAAACCAAGGGTCGGACACGAGCACATGGCAACGAGGACTAAGAATAAATTTCTCATGAATGAGGGGGGTTTTAGGGAATAAGCGCACGGTTGTCAAAGCCTGTTTTTCCCCTGGACATGATTAATGACGCAATGCATCAGAGCTAGGCTGACACAAATGGCTGGGAGAACCTGACAAGTCTGTCAGTGGCGCAAGGATAAACGGAAAATCCCCTTTGTTTTCAAACCACTGGACTTGGTACCGTTTGTGCTTTTGACTTGCACCAAGCAGCGACGCACTTTGCGCGCAGCGAATCTGCAAGGGAGAAAAGAAGGATCCAATGAAAACGATAAAGAAGATCATAAAAAGGGAAATCAAAGAAAGCTGGACCCTCATCTTGGGCCGGCACTTACAATTTTTATTTCAACAATACGGAACAGGGGGACAACAGCACCGCAACGCCTAGTGTGACCGTCGGGGCCGATGGCAAAGCGACTTCGACGGGCGCACCCGCTATTGCCGAAGCGCAAGCCGCAAACAACGCAAGCACCGCGAAGATCGATGCAATCGTTGAACGGCCCCGAGAATTTAGGCGTTTTCGAGTCATCGGCTCCGGCCTCGTCGCAGGGGCAAACTATCTTTCTCCAACACCAGGAGGAATGCTGACCGCCAGCTTCTTTTTCTCCAAACAAGTAGGCGTCAGTGTTTTTGGGGGATTAATCCCGGACACAGGATATCGAAGCTATTTGGAAAACGGCTTCGGTGGCGCCGAACTTGAGATCGTCCCCCTGCGCCTCTCACTCGGACGATTCGATGACCTCCTTGAGGTGGGCGTTTTGGCAGGCGCAAGCTCAATGGCGAGAGCAGCGGGCAACTGGCAGCGAATCAACCTTAGTAACGCGTGTTTTGATCAGACTCAAAGCTCGGTCCAATATGGGCAGCCGTAAATGGGAGTGTAAAGAACTCCGTAAAGGCCTGCGTAGCGGTGCGTCCGGCGGTTTGCTTTTGGCCACCGTGGAAAAATAAATCATCTGCCACTTTTTGAAGATCCGCCGTGATCCCGAAGAAAACCTGTTGTTTTTGTTTGGTCGTCGGATCAGTGGGCTCGGGCTTGAAATTCTCAGTATGATATCCCAGGCCCACATCTAAATATTTCATCATGCGGATCAGCGGATTGGTATTTTCCGTAACCGCGCGATTGGAAGACAAATGGTACCAAAGGCCGTAGTGCATTCCCGAATAATCTTCGCCGACGTTGGGATCGCCCTCCGCAGACTTCTTGCGGTAAGCCGCAGAGGGAAAGTACTCGAGCCGATAATCAAACATTTCATCGACCTTCGGAAATTCAATCATCACCGTAGCCAAGACGTTTCCCGCAACATTGGCAATCATGTCACCCCAGGAGAATCCATAGCCTTTGTGGAACCCATCTTTAAGTTCAATTCCCGTGAAAAACATAAGGGTCAAAGTATTCGCGAGAAGCGCGCTCGGCAGCTTCTTCATTCCCGTTTCCTGGAGCAGCTGGGCTGTCCAGCGAGACATGACATAATTTGAAAATGCGTGCCCTAACTTATCCGTGCCGCCCGCGTAGGTTTCCGGGCCAAACCAACCTTCGTTTTCCACGTGAAAAGGCCCATGGGTTTGTTTTGAATACCACGCAAAATAGGACCAGGTTCCAATCCCGCCATAGATCGCAAGCACCGTGCCCGCAGCGGTTAATCGGTGGGCTAACGAAAGCTCTTTTTTACCATCCGCGGGAATGCATCCGTGAACCGTCACCGCGTTTTCATTACTCGTGTTACAGTTTGCCATTAATTGCTCAATTACCTTTGGCGGTAAGGCACCGGGTCGAATAGGGGCAGCGTCACTTTCGATATCAATTTGAACTTCAGGTTGAACCTCAGACTGAATTTCGGTCCCGTATTGTGCGGGCTCACCTGCAAAACTCGATGGGACGCTCGCTGTAAGCGCGCCGGATCCGATCAGGAGTGAGAGCATGCTGATTGAAATGGATTTGTTATTCATAACTGTCCTTTCGACTGGCTCGCAACATACGACACTATGACTATGTGCGTCAATAGTGTTTATCACTTTTGTTTTTGACATGAGCGCAACATTGACAAGCCATTGAAATCAATGAGGTTAGATTAACGATATCTCAATAATCTTCGAGGATTTGGAGCGATGTCTCATTTTCCTCAACGAGAATTCCCAAGACAATTCGTCGTCTGCTGGTATCCTTTGTGAAGAGGTGAATCGCGATGGAATGCAATTTCTCTTTAATTTTCTTGGCGTCTCTTATGCTGCTCGCACCAATGGCGCCTTGGACCAGGCCGGCACAGGCGGACACCGCCATCAAAGCCGTCAGCTATAATATTGCTTACGGGACCGCCTTTACGCTCGAAGACAAAAAATATTTGAAGTGGTTACCCTGGAAAAAGATTTCATTAGAAGCCGTTTTCAAAAAGCGCACGGATCTCTCCAGCACCGATATCTTAGGTGTTCAAGAAGTATGCAGCAATGACGGCGGCGTGCTTTTATCAAAAACCAAAAACCTCATCTCGCATAACGGCCCAACCTACATGCACTTTGCACCCGACAATCCAAATGGCGGCGGCCACTGCGCCGAAGGCCAGGCCATTGTCAGTCGTTTTCCGATGGCCGCGACCGGATCCATTTTACTTCCAAAAATTCGAAGCATTCAAATGTCCGCCGTTTGGGCCGACCTTCTTGTTCCCGGCGCCGCCTCGCCGAAACCTTTAAGAGTCTACAACCTTCACCTGGATAATCGTGACTCAGATCTTTTTGCAGAAGATGGACGCCTCACCCAGATACGCGCCGTCTTGGATCATATCAAGACATTCCAAGAAACGAGCCCCAACACGCCAGTGATCCTGTTGGGTGACTTCAATGCCTTGGGGCATCTTGTCGATCCATGGGACCGCGAAAAGGCCATCGTCGTGACAAGCTATTTTATGACCCCTACCCTTCCGAAATATCACGTCACTCACGTATTGGGTTATCAGCTTGATTGGATTTTCTACACGGGGCTAGAGCTCGAACGCAGCAAAGTGGCCTACATCGCTTTGTCAGATCACTTTCCGGTGGTGGCGGATTTCCGGATGAAAGATTAGTTTTTTTCGAAGCGACCAGGCCACCTCTCTTTTGCCGCAAAATAAGAAGTGACACTTCTAAAACTTCTGCTTAAACTGTGAGTCAGCACACAATTTATAGAAGCCAGGAAAGGACTCTTATGAAGCGCCTCGTGAATCCATTGAAACTTTTTGTGACGTGTTTCTTGTCGTAAACGCAACTGCCTGCGGCAAAACAACACCTGCAGCCGATCCAACCCCAGAGGCCTCCGCTTCGCCCTCACCTTCGCCTTCTGCTTCACCCTCTCCTGCCGTAGCTGCGACCGTCACTTTTTCAGGCACAATCACGGTTCCTGCATTGACGGCTATGCGGCTGCATCAAACCCTTCGCCTCGACGACTCCATTGAGCAAGCTTGGCGAGTGACGGCTTCAACTGCTGCAGATTTTAAAGTGGTTTGCGCCACCCTTGAAACAACCTCCACTGCGGCCGAAGGGACGCTGGGAGCCGATGGCAAGTTTTCAGTCACGGTGCCGGCTGATAAGCCGTTTAGTTGTTATTTAGATAGCATTGACGCAACGGCTGATGCTGCAGCTCTGATCAAGGTCGAGGACTCGACGCTGACAGCTCTCTCGGGCGATACCATTCCAACCAGCTCAATCGCGCTTAAGAGCAATGCGGTGCTAGCCGATACGCTGACGCCTGACTCTACAAATACGATCAAAATTCCCGTAGCAAAGGTGACCGCTTCTTTGAGTTCGTCATTGGCTACAATCGCGGCGGCAGATCTTCATGACAAATATTTCAGAGTAACCTGTATCGATACAGGCAATGCCAAAGATCTTAAACGATGCCGGCAGAAGTTTACTTGTGATTGGAGTGTCACAAACGGTCAACCCAAAACCTATGCCGTGAACTACATGCGCGTCTTCAATGAGACGGAGAGCTCAAACACGGTTCAACTTCTTGGAATCTGGAAAGGGGCCACAAGCTTTTCAAAGTGCGGCTCAATCGACATGGGTCCCAAACTGCGTACAGCCTATGGACTTGCCACCAATGGCGCTACGGATTGGTCATTTGATGATTCCGGATGTACGCATAGGATGTATGACGAGTATTTTGGCCACGGAGATGGGGATTCAACAGGTCCCAACTCCAATCGCTATGCCAACGAGGATTTTTCTCTCGATACCACGCCGAACTGGAAACGCCCCGGCAATCTGACCTTCGTCGAAAAAGTCGCAGTGGGCGCAGATGGCTCGTGGAACTTGGTGCAGCACAACCGAATCCGAATGGGCAATACCCATTGCGGCTACGATACGATTATCTATGCGAACCTTTCAAAATCAGCGGATTCAACTTACGACTTTCTGGGAATCTATGATGCCACCGCAGCGGGTGGAGGAACCCCTGCGTGCGCTGTCAGTGGTGTAGATCACTTCACCATCGGCTACAAAGCAATCACACAATCCGAAGCACAAGCGGATATTCCGAATGATGGAACGGCGAGCTGCATGTCATTGTTTCCGTAAACGGGGAAGAGTGTAAGGGCTACTGCCCGCCTGTATGACAGGACGGCGAGTAGGTTACTAGAGCTGCGCCCGCTCTCGCAAATGGGAGCTTATCCCCTAATGAAGTCCAAGTAACGCCGGTGGGCCCAGGGGTGCCGACAAAAACGGTCTGGGTCAAACTTGGAGTTGCATCCGCATTCCAGCCACCCACGTACCAAAGCTTATTTTTAAAAGAAACCATGGAGCCCATTACTCTCGGCGCTGGAAGATCTCCTCCAGCAGAATCCCATTTTTCACCATCGGAACTTGTGATGACTGACTTCAATGGATCCGTAACTGTATTAGTGCCGCCTGCAATATAAATGCTGCCGCTCAGCGAAGCGATTGAAGCATCAACTAATGAGCTGGGCAGGAAATTAGTGCTATTCGTTAACCAATCCATCCCATTTGAGCTTGAACTGATGTAATTCATGATAGACGCATTCCCATGCCCACCAAAAATCCAAAGTTTGCCATTAATGACTCCCACCGTGTGCTTACCAACTGAATAACCAAGCGTTCCCACGCTCCAATCATTGCCATCGGTGAGGGACCAAGCTGTGTCTCTCACTCCAGACGGTGAGTCAGAATCAGCTCCTCCCAAAAGCCACATTTTATCTTGAAAAACGGCGGCTGACTGAAAAGCGACGCGATTACCTTTCAAAATGTGAGAGTACGGAGTCCAATCGACCCCATTGGAGCTCATCCAAACGTTAGCGTGAAAGGCGGTCACTCCTGCGGAGATGCTGGTTCCGCCAAGGTACCAAATCTTGTTTGCGTACACGATAGCAGCTCCGCGACTCCTAGCCTCCGTGAGCAGCTGAGCATGCTGCGTCCAATCCACACCATTACTACTCGACCATATCGTATTCTTCGTTGTCGACTGCGTATTTGGATCATAACCCCCATCCCCCCCCAGCAACCACATTCTGCAATCCGCATTGCAATCAACGCCACACCCATAATTTACAAAAACCGCAATCATCAGATCCTTGGTAGTCGATCCTCCACTGTTAATAGCAGTAACCTTATAAGTCGCAAGAATTGCACCGTCAGTAGGAGTCCCCGAAATCACCCCCGTTGTCGGATTCAGCACCAAGCCCAAGGGCAGAGCCGGATTCACAGTATAGGAAACGACTGCGCCTCCGATAGTTACAGGAACGTTGTCGCTAATCGGTACTCCCACGGTATATGTCGGATTCGGAGATCCATACGTCAATGCAGCCGGCGCAACATCATTAACCGTAATCGCCAAAACCTGAATCGCACTCCCCGCATTATTAGTGGCCGTTATTGTATAACTCGCCGTTGGGCTAATCACCGTCGGAGTCCCTGTAATCGCTCCCGTCAAAGGATCCAAAACCAAACCCGTGGGAAGCGCAGGGTATACCGTATAGCTCAGCACAGGCCCCCCACTGCTGCTCGGCAAATTAGCGACAATCGCAGAGCCTAGGGTATAAACCGGAACTTGGTGGAGATAGCTAAACGAACTCGGAGCCCCTGTCGTCGGGCCAATTGAATCATAGCTGCACGAAATCGTCGCCGAGTCCGCCACCGTAAAACTAATCGGAATCCGCACAACCGTCTCGCCTACAAGATCGACCGTGGTTGAACCAAGCAGATACCCACCCACAAGCAAATCCGCGCCCGCACCCGAAGTGCAGGCCTCGTTCATGGGATAGATTCCGTAGACGTCAAACTTGCGATTGTGACCTGAGGCGATTTCAAATTCTACAACCGCGCCATCTTTAAAAAGCTCCGAATTGTAGCCCTCAGCGCCAAATTTAACAGAATCGACAACACTACAACTTGAGACCAAAGGCGTTGCTGCCACACCTGAGCCCGTGACTCTGACGGCAAAGCAGCTAAAATCCACTAGAGCAGCGGGAGCAGTGATAAATGAAATTTCATTGGCGGATTTTGCAGATTGTGCAGATTGTAAAGACGAGGAAACCGCTGGCACCTTTGTCCACCCAGCATCAGAGTCAGGCGGAACCAACAAAATCTTAGCCGACACACTTGGAGACGCACCCTTCCCGCAGCCCATCACGCCTAAACCCAAAATCACGGAAAATGCCACAAGAGCCACGTTAAGCAGGGACATAGAAACGAGCCCACCTCGTCTCGAATCTAGCCTCTCTAAGTCCTCGCGTCTAGCGCTTCTTTAGCGAAACTTAGCCGCATAAAACGCCGGCCGAATCTTCTGATCCACCAACCACCCCATGAGCAGCGCATAAGCACTCCCCCACAGGATATCCAGAATATAATGGTGATTCAAATAGACGGCTGAGAAACACATTAGCAGATAAAACCCCACCGCGAAAATCCGCGCAGAGCCGAGCGCAAAAGCAAAATAAACCGCCAGTAACGGATAGGCGATGTGCAAAGAAGGAATAGCGCCAAAAACATCCGTAGAACGGCCATACATATCGCTGAAAAAATGAGTTCCCAAAAGCTGATCAAAGCGAATGCATCCGGCGACACTCGCCAGCGTATCCACCTTTGCGGGCCCCAGCCCGTGAAGGGCCACATACCAAGGCGGCGCCGCGGGATACCAATAGTAGGTTGAGAAACCCAAGAAGTTTAAAAACAAAAATGCCCACATCATCCAAATCGAGCGCTGTTTAAATTCAGCAGCAGGAACCGTGAGGCTCCCTCGACGACTTTTCCAAAAAACAAAATACGCGCAAAAAGCCACATAAGCCGTAATAAAAAACAGGTAGGCAAACCCTGTGATAAAATCCAGAACCGAATTCGTATGCAACTGAAACCATTCATTCGGAGTCAGGACGCCTGAAGCGCTCGAAATTCCGAACAGAAGTTTATCAAACGCATAAGGCTCCCAAACATGAATAGCCGCCCGAAGATAATCTGAGAAAAAGCGTTGTGAATCATAAACCACCCCAAGCACGAGCAGAGGAAGCATGAACCGATAAACCGGAAGCAGTAGCGGCCCTGCGTAATAGAGCAGTGACCACGCAACACCCACGAAAATATGGTCAGAGCGAAATCCCCTGAGCCCCATCAAAGTGAGCCAATAAATCCCCACCATTATGAGAGGAAAAAACTTCTGCAAGGAGGATCGGGCAGACCACCACACGCTCCAACGTGCAACGAGGGAACCGTAGAGGGAACCATAATAGGACGAATTGGGAGAGGGGCTATTCACGAAAGAATCTCCTATAAATTAAAGATGTCTGAATTATCCCGCATAACAAAGATCATAGCAAAGAAATCTTAACGGACGAGTAGAGAGTCAACACTTTGTCACCTTGCTCAGAATAAATTTAGCCGCTACACTCTTAAGATGAAACGTCTGACACTACTCGTTGCCAGTTTAGTTCTTGTCCAAACCGCCTGGAGCGCAGAATCAGCGCCCACAAATCCTAAGCTCAAGCGAAAAATCGCGAACACCGCTGCGACCGAAGCGGACGTGAAGGAAAAGGCAAAAATACTTGCGACCTATTGTGGCGACGACGCCGCCCCGACTCTCACCAAGTTTTTGCGCGACAAGGACTCCAAAGAAAACAAGAATACCTACTACATCGCCACCTGCCCGGCAGGCGCTTACAATATGGCGAGCGTCTTGCTGTTTGATGACTCATACGATGGGCTTAAATTTATTCCGCTCGCTTCGCCTGTAACCGATATCCGGGGCCGGCAGATTCAAGGCTTCACGGCCGATGTGGTTGTCGGTGATTTGACTTATGACGCCACCAAAGGCGAGCTCACGAATTTCTCAAAAGGCAGAGGCGTCGGCGATACTTCATCCACCGGGATCTACCGCTTCACCCCCTCATACGACACCCAGGTTGTACTCTCAAAGTACCTCTTGGACGTAACTGAAAACGGTAAAGTCGATCCCAGGACGATTTACGATTCAAAGATCAAAGCAGCCAAATAGCGCTTAATAGGCGCAGCGAAACCCACTCTGCGCACTGCTTACGGCTGTCCCCAAAAGTCGATCGGCTGCGAAAGTCGAAACGTAGCCAGCGCCCTCAGCAAAAGATCCCCCGCGACTCTCGGCATAAACGCCTTCGGCCGGAGGCACGCTTGGGTCAGCTCTAAACTCAACCCATTCTTTTACGTTGCCTGCCATGTCTAAAGCACCATACGGACTTGCCCCATTGGAAAAGCTCCCGATGCGAATCGTGTCATTGGGTTTCCCACCAAAACCAAGACACGCATTGAAGTAGTAACTGCGCTCGTATTGCGCCCTCGAACAATCCTCATTATTGCCCCAGGGAAAAGTCCGACCATCAGTCCCCCGCGCCGCCTTTTCCCACTCCAACCCAGCCGGAAGGCGTTTCCCAGCCCAACGACAAAAAGCTTCGGCACGACCCCAGTCAATAAAATTGGCGGGATATTCGTCAAACCCTTTGATGCATTGATTGGGGCTTTTGCCAGGCACGGGAGCAACACATGCTTCCCATTTTTGAAAACCAACACAACCGCCTGCCGCCACACACTCATTAAACGCGCGAGCAGTGACTTCAGTCTGGTCGATACAAAAATCATGATCCATTTGGGTCGACACTCGACCAAAACCCGACAAAAAACTCCCCGCAGGAACGGAAACCATGTTCCCGCCGCGAGTCGGACATGCCGCTTCAGCCCATCCTAAAGGCAGGGTTAAACTCAGTAGGCAAAAAACTCCAACAGTTTGTCTTAAATTCATGGTTATAAGCTCTACCTCAGCCACCAAAACCCTGTCCAGCGGCAACTCCTGCCCATTGCTCGTTCACTCCAAAACCCTTAAAATATATGAGGAATGTTGCTCCATAGACTTGCCATTATTTCAGCTCTCGCGCTTGCCCTCTCGCTCGTTTTCGCGGTCGCAGACTCGCATGCCGAGAATATTCAGCTCCTGCGGCTTTTTCCAAAATACCACGTCTGCGCTATCAACATTCACAATGATACCGAGATGGGCGTTTTTAAAAAACTGCTTCCGCCGCGAGACTTTGAGTTTCACGATCTGACCACGCGGGCACAACTCGCTTCGGGGGCCTCGCCCCTAAAGCTGCTTAAGCAAGCCTGTCGCCAAAAAATCAAGTGCGATGTCTTAAGTATTTCAGCGCATTTTGCAGGTTATTTTTTCGGAGAAGCCGGCTCAAAAGAGAGTATCCAGCAATTTGGAAAACTCACAACCGACGACATTCAAGAGTTGATGTGCGATCCGCAATGCTCAGGACTCTTTGATAATTTAAAAGAAGTATTCACTTTTGCCTGTAATACGTTGGCAGGCAAGAAACGAGATACCCGAACTCCGCAAGAATACTTAAAAGTCTTGCTCGACATTCATACGCCTCCCGCAGAAGCCGCGCGCATTGTCGAATTGCGCTACGGGTCCTATGGGCCGACCAACCAGGAACAGATTCGCAGACTTTTTTCAAAAGTGCCCATGATTTATGGCTTTGATGCGATTGCCCCTTCGGCCACCACCAATGAGCGTTTTTTGGAGGCCTACCTGAAATCCGTACCTGATTATTCGGAGCATCTCGAAGCGGTGCGCACTCCCGGCTATCTTTCGATGATCCAAAGCGAGTTAGATGTGATTAACCATCGCACGCCTTGGAAAATCCCGCTCAACATACCCATTGCTGAAGCATTTTCCAATACGACCCTTGCCCAGTGCGCTGGCCAGGATGCCGAAAAGGCGAGTCCCTTTGGCGGGGTCGCGGTTCAAGTTTGCTATTTGGTTTCCTCAAACATCTCCCAAGAAGACAAACTCCGGCGTATTCAGACGCTCGTGGAGAGTCCTGATTTTCTATTACATCTGCCTGCCATCGAAAGTTTTTTCAAGAAACATCCGCCGAGTGAATATACGTCAGCCAAGTCCAAGCAGATCTATGTGGAGATTGGAAAAAGCGGCAATGCACGCAAGCATTTGGCGACCTTGATCAAGAACCTGGGTCGCGGACTTTTCAAAATGGAACTCCTTCGCCTCGGCGTGCAAATGGGCTGGGTCGAGAATGCCACTTTTGAAAAAGAATATCGCGCTGTTGCCAAGCCCATTGAGCAAGCCTATCTGGAGATCTTAAAGAGACCCGCCGATCAGAGTGGTCTGGATTTTACCGTTAATCAGCTCCTCACGGGACAGACGACCCTCCAAGCAATGCGTAAAAACATGGAGGCCAGCGACGAAAACCGCCGTCGGATGCTGTTCGCACTGCATAATCAAGTTGAAGGATTTCCGCCAACGCCCGCCGCTCTGACTGCCGAACTCGCGTCGATGCAAAAAGGAGCGTCGCTTGAAAAGATCCGCAAAGAGCTCATAGCGAATAAGAACAAGAAGAAGCAAAAGTGAAAATGTTTTCGAAACCGATCACTAAACTTTCTTGCGCGAGTTTTCTTTTTGCCGCCACTCTTGCATGGCATATTGTGCTCGCGGGCCCAGCGGCGCTGGGCCCCACCTCCTATGTTTCCGAAACCGCAAGGCACCTCGCCCGCCCCCAGCTCTTGTGGGCTAACCAGGACTATCTGCAAGAAAAAGGCTTCGCTGATGTTGAAGCAGCGAAAAAGAATATTCTAAAGCACTATGCCATCGGCATCCCCGGGCCTGGGGAGCCTGCTGACGCTTTTACAAGCGAAGAGACCACCGTGTTTGCTGACCGCTACGGCGGGACCGGAATCGGCGATAACTGGGGCAGCGGCAGGGCGGCCGAACTCAGGGAACTTGCAGCTTTACTTGAGGCCTTTCAAATCAAAGGGATTGGTCAGACAAGTTTAGTGGGAAACTGGGGCGAGCAGCCCCTTTCAAACTTGAGCCAGGAGCTCACACAGCTGGATCTGGATCCAGTGCTAATTTCTGCTTCGCCTAACGACAACTCCCCTACCACTCTGAAAGGCTGTTTAATGCACTATTTGCGGAGGCTTTTGTGAAACCCGTCATTGAAATCCTCGCCACCGGTGACGAGGTAGTCAGCGGAGATGTAGCGGATACCAACGCAGCCTTTGTTTCAAAAAAACTGGCGGTTCTAGGTTTTCAGGTCACGCGCCACCAAGCGGTGCCGGATGATCGTGAATTGATTGCAGAGGCTCTTCACTTAATTTCCAAGCGAAGCGATATCTGTATCTGTTCAGGAGGACTGGGACCCACTGATGATGACTTGACCACGGAGGTTGTCGCGCATCTAGCGGGCGTTAAGACTGTCAAGAACGAAGAGGCCATTACGAGAATGCGCGCGCGCGCGGCCAAGCGCGGAGTGATGTTTTCGGAAACCAGTGTGCGCAGTGCCTGGGTTCCAGAGACGGCCGAAATTTGCCAAAATGAAGCGGGATCGGCGCCCGCTTACTCGCTTAAACTCGGGCGCTGCACCTTCTTTTTTCTCCCCGGAGTTCCGGTGGAGTTTTACTTCTTTGTCGAAAAGTATTTTTTACCTTGGATGAATGCCCACTCCCCCGAAGGAAACTCAGAAGGAAGTTCCGCAACCCGGCAACTCAAAACACTGGGACTACCTGAAGCCGCGCTCTCAGATCGTTTCAAGGATTTTTCGACACTCTATCCTGCTCTTAAAGTCGGATACCGGGCTCACGGACCCGAGGTTTGGTTTAAGCTCACGGCAGAAGCGGCAACGCGCATGGCCGCTCTTGCGCTCATTGAGCCGGGATTGAACGAAGCTCGGCGCCGGCTCGAAGATGTCCTTTGGGGTGCGGATGAAGAAGAATTATCTGAAGTGGTCCATGAACTTTTGTTAAAGCGCCGCATCTTGCTTGTCACCGCCGAATCCTGCAGTGGCGGAAAAATCGCGCAAGCACTCACCTCTTATGCCGGATCGTCCGGCCATTTTCGTGGCGGAGTCGTTTGTTATTCCAATGAGCTTAAAACTTCACTTTTAGGTGTTTCGCCCGAATGCCTTGCAACCTTTGGAGCGGTAAGTTCTGAATGCGCAAAAGCCATGGCCGAAGGAGCTCTTGCTCGGCTGGGTGGAGAACTTGCCGTTTCAGTAACCGGACTTGCAGGGCCAACGGGAGAGTCACCAGGGCATCCGATTGGCCAAGTCTTTGTGGGACTAGCGTCTGCCGCGGGAACGTTGGTTCTTGAGCGGCGTTTCACCGGCAATCGCGGGCGGGTGCAAAATGCAGCGACGCTCACGGCGCTTGAAATGATCCGGCGTTTTGTTTTAAAACTTCCCGATCTTCATCGCACCTGACTCGAGTCAGGTCTCACGAGCGACTTCACGCAGCCCTTGCTTCGCCAATGCATCGGCGCGCTCATTACCGGCGTTTCCATTGTGCGCGCGGATCCATTTCCACTCAAGTTTAAGGGCTTTTTCCGCCAGCAAATGATCAACCCGCTGCAGAAGCTGCATCTCATCGGCAACCAAGCCGCAGTTGCGCCACTCACTTTTTTTCCAAATCGCGATTTGCTTGGTGCAAAGATCAATAGCTGAAACAGAATCCGAAAAAATAATGGCGCTTGCGCCCGCGGGGAGTAAACTCAACGCCTCAAGGATCGCTGTAAGCTCCATGGCGCAAGAGGTTGTTTTACGAATTCCACCGAATTTTTCAACGATCTCACCCCGGGGAGATTTAAGCACCAATCCCCACCCCCCCACATCCTGCTGACTATGACGGCACGATCCATCGGTGTAACAAAGGTAGACGAGGCTCATGCCTTCAATCTAACATAAAAAAACCCACAAACCGCACAAATCAAAACGCTCATGACCGCCGACGCATGCAGAAAAAGATTCGCCTGCCCGGCCGCCACAAAGCCTCCCAAAGCCATCGCGACCCCGGCACACACCGCGCGATCAGCTAGAGATTCAATGGACAGTATCGTCGCGCGATAACCGCCAAGGGGAGGGATCACATCATTCATGAGTTGACGTTGAATCGGAAACGAGAGCCCGGTGATCAACGCAAAAACGCTCAACCCTATGAGCGCGCCCCAAGGGCCCGAAAAACCGATACCCGAAACACAGATACTCATCGCGATCTTCAACACAAATACAGCAATCAGATCCGAGGTGGG
>CAIRTR010000161.1 GCA_903881565.1 Oligoflexia bacterium
CCCGTCTCGATTGACCTCTCGGTTTCAAATGAGGTCAGATCAAGCGAAAATCCCTTTGGGAAGCTCTCCATCCCGTCTTTTGAAACTGGAACCGTTCCCGCCTCAGACGTTCTGAAAAGTTCAACTGTGGTCGAAACGGGGGCGTTGATGCGCAAGAATTTAAAACCCGTAAACTACGTCTTCGCCGAAATCCAAGGCGGAGAGGCTCCCGTCTATCAAATCAAGGGACTGAGCCCAAAGATCAAGTACCCCACGCAAACGGCCGAAGCCCCTTGGAACACCCAAAATCCGGTCATCAAATGGGATGGTGAGTGGTTCATGACCTTCGAGGTGTTTCGCGATCTCGGAACGGCCTTTGCGGTCGTGATGGTTCTGATTTATGTGCTTGTTTTGGGCTGGTTTCGAAGTTTTCTGGTTCCGCTGGTGATCATGACGCCGATTCCGATTAGTTTAATCGGAATTTTACCCGGCCATGCACTCTTTGGCGCGGTGTTTACGGCGCCCTCTATGATTGGCTTCATCGCAGGGGCCGGAATTATCGTTCGAAATTCTATCATTTTGGTCGACTTCATCGAGCATGAACTTGGCAAAGGGCTGAAGTTAAAAGATGCCGTCATCAGTGCTGGCGTCCTTCGTTTTAGACCCATGCTGCTCACCGCCGCGGCGGTGGTCGTGGGGAGTTCCGTCATGCTCTTTGATCCGATTTTTCAGGGATTAGCGATTAGCTTAATGTTTGGCTCAATCGCGGCCACCGTACTCAGCAGACTGGCCGTACCGGTACTGTACTTCTGGGTAGTGGGAAAAAGTCGGGTTCGCGCACTTCAAGCATTAGAATCTGAAGAAGATTGAAATCAAGAATAAGGAGATGAAAATATGTCGAATGAAAATATGATTCGGGCTTTTGCGGGGGGTTTTATCCTTTCGAGCCTGGGCTTGTCCCTGGTTCACTCGCAGAATTGGCTTTGGTTTACGGCTTTTGTCGGGGCCAATCTGCTGCAATCCGCCTTTACGGGATTTTGTCCGCTGGAGATTATCCTTCGCCGCACGAGGCGGGGGGTTGCTAATCAGAACAAATCCGTGTAACCAAGGGTTATGAAGAAAAGCACCAAAAAGTCCAAAAAAGAAATCTTTGTTCGCTACGAATTCTCTGATGAAAAGGGTCGCCCTGAAGGGGGAGACATTTTTCGCTTCACGTCTATTTCTCAGATTCAGGAAATGACGGCTGAGATTATCGAAGTGGCCAAGAGCGATGGCGTGACGGTTAATCTGACAATCGGCGCAGAAAAAGTATTCTACTCGTTCATGAAAAACGTCGGAATGGGCAAGAACGACGTCGACAAAGAACTCATCGTGCAAGAGCTTAATCCGTTTCCTTCGAAAAACGCCAAGAAGCCAGCAGCGAAGAAAAGCGCGAAGAAAAACGCAAAGAAGAAGCCCGCTAAAAAAGCCAAGAAGTAGTTCGCACACCTTGTGTCCAAAGTAGCGGTGATTGGCTCCGGCCCGGCAGGTCTGATGGCGGCCCATGTATTGGCCACGCGAGGATTTGCCGTCACCCTCTTTGAAAAAAAGCAAACCCTCGGAGCAAAACTCCTGATTGCGGGTAGCTCGGGGCTTAACGTCACCCATAAAGTCACTGAAGACGCCTCGCTCGAGGAGTTCGTTGCCTTTTATCGAGGTCCGCGCGGGCATTTTCAGAAAATCCTCAAGGACTTCTCTCCCCAGGACTGGCTTAAGTTTATCAAGTCCCTGGGGATCGAGACCTTTTTGGGCACAAGTCGTCGCTATTTTGTCGACGGCATGAAGGCGGCTCCCCTTTTGCGGAGCTGGCTCAATCACCTCAAAGAGTTGGGCGTCGAGATTCTCACACGTCATGAGTGCGTGGATTTTGAAGCACTTCAAGAAAATCCGAGCCGCGTGCGCCTGAGCTTTCAAAACGGGATTTCCCAGGAATTCAGTGCAGCACTCTTTGCCCTAGGCGGCGGAAGCTACGAGAATCATGAGATCCCACTGCGGTGGCCGGGATTGTTTACCCGCAAGGGTGTGGCATTTATTCCTTTTGAAGCCTCCAATGTGGGCTTTGAAGTGGAGTGGACGCAAGCGTTTAAGACCGAAGCCGAAGGCAAGCCCCTGAAGAATGTCACGCTTACGAGCTCCAAGGGCAAAGTCACCGGCGATCTCATGGTCACGCAATATGGCCTCGAAGGAACGCCCATTTATCAGGTGGGTGAAGTAGGCGAAGTGTTCTTGGATCTCAAACCTGATCTCACCTTCACCTCAGCACTCGCACGTCTGGTAAAGTCTCGGGAGAATCTCTCGCCCATGCGGCGGATCAAGAAGTTCATGAAGCTCTCACCCGCGGCTTATGCGCTTTTGTTTCATCATGCGCCCAAAGAAATTCAAAATGACCTTGAGGCCTTGGTCAAATGTGTGAAGAAGTTTCCCCTGCATTTAGAGGCAAAAAGACCCCTTGCCGAAGCGATCTCATCCGCAGGGGGCGTAAGTTTTGATGAGCTTGATGAAACGCTCATGCTTCGCAAATACCCCGGGATCTATGCGGCCGGAGAAATGCTCAACTGGGACGCCCCGACCGGGGGATTTTTGATCCAGGCTTGCGTCTCGCAGGGACATTGGGTGGGGACGGCGATGAGTGAGCGCGCTAGGCCGGTTTTAGGGCATTGAGAATTTCGGTGGTGGCGCTTAAACTTTTGCAGCAGCCAGGGAATGCGTCCAATTGTGATGGGCTGAACAAAGGGTCGTGAGATTTTCTAGCGTGTTTTCTCCGCCCTCGGATACAGGGATTTTGTGATGAATCTCTATCCACCTGCTTTGATTGCATCGTTTTTCGGAGTTGTCGGTTGAGGTATGAGTGCATCGGCCTTGATCTCGTAATCTAACTTGATGAAGGAGGTTGGCGGGGATCGGAACGCGCTTCGCGCGCTTAGGTTGTTTAGGGGCCGACACCACGGACTCAACTTGTATCGAGTCAGGCTTTGCGCGCAGCTTGCCTTCAATCACGCCTTTTTTCGCGATTTGCCTCTTTGCCCTACGTACTGGATCGAAGCGTTTTAGGTGCGCCTGGGTCATCGTCACTATCGTTTCTTCAAGTGAAACCG
>CAIRTR010000162.1 GCA_903881565.1 Oligoflexia bacterium
CCACCCTTAAATGTAAGATGGGATTTCAGTTCCGGTATGGAAAAAAGGCGATCGAGCGTCCAGACAACCCAGAAGTCCTTTTCAAGTATAGTAAAATCCAGCCCCGACGCAGAGGCGGCAGTGTCGAAAAACATTTTTCGTTCCGGCACCGGCAGAAGATGAAGCTTGTTCATAGTTCACGTTCCATCAACTTGAACAGAATAGAACGAATCCATTGCGGTGCAAATTTCAGATTATTTTCAAATTCACGGCGGGTCGTTCCCTTTAGAAATTTCCTTACCGCCTGCAACATGCGCGCATCAATATGCTCTTTCTGCATGTGCTTGAACGCTTGGATGACGAGCGCCTCTTTGCTCCCTGCTGCGAACATCGTTTTCACCGTTGCTTGCTTAAAACAGATTTCGAGCTTCCCGATCTTGAGTTGGTAGGTTGGGCATAGCATTTTTGCTCTCAGCTGGCATCGAGATTTATAAGGGTGGCAGTGTAAGTTTCGAGGGAGCTAGGGTTAATAAAGCCTCTTAGCATCAGCTGGTTACCGAACAAAAAACCTGTGCTATAACTGAAGGGAACAGGGAGGCCTTTATGTCAGATGAAAAGAAAGAAACGCATTACCCCAGAAAAGGGGCCGGAACGAAGCTTCGAGAGATGTCTAAGAATCTTCGCGAGAAGAGGGACGTGCCGCCAGAGCTGTTAGAAATCTTTAAGAAAAAGCCGCAAGAACCTGCCGCCGAAAATGATCATGAACCTTTGAAGAAGATTGCAAAGTCGCCTAAGAAAAGAGAGCCTGACCTAGATCTGTAATCAGTTCAAAATTTTCTACGGCTCACTCAACAAAGTCTTTTTCAGATTTGAGGAAATTTGCTCACGATCATCAAGGTGCAACGCTTGGGTGCTTGGTTGATACGAGTATTCTTTTTTCAGTAAGCTATCCGCTCGATAAGTTTAATGAAGAAGCAGCTCAGGTTTTTGATATTTGGGGTGAATTGGCGATTCCGGTTTATACGAATGCAAATGTGCGTTCCGAATTTTTGGAGCTTCATCGAAGAGTCATGATCCCTGAAGGTCTCATTGATTTTCTCGAAGATGAGGAGAGCAGTCTGGATCAGGTTCTCGTACAGAAACTTAAGTCATTGCGTACTCGCTTTCGGCGAAATATCGAAGAAGGCAAGGGCTTCAAGCTGTCGGATTCAGAAATAAAGTTGTTTAGGCATTTGATGTCCCAGTTTCGAACTCAGGAGACCGACGGGTGGTTGCTGTTTTGTCGTCACTACTTGCAGGGAAGACTGGAACCGATTTGGGAGCAGGTGGTTGAACTTATCGGATTAAATTTTATCGGTCTCCGCTCTGGTGAACGTGCGACCGAACTTGTAGGCCAAGTTAGTTGGAAGGGGACAACGAATTTGATGAGCAAGTTTGGCATGGGATCAACAGATGCCATGATTCTGGATCTCTTCTTTAACTCAAAGTTTAAAATGCTTTTAACATCGGATCAGGACATGGCTTATTGTGTAAATGCCTCCGGAGCTCAGGGGCGCTATGCTTTTTTACCAAACCTAAGAGCTCATACAGCTTGAAACCGGTATCGCGCCAAAATGGCTTAAATAGAGCGTCCAATCGATTTACATTCGTCCACTAAGCCACGCCTCTGGAGGTTCCTTGCCCAGTATTCCCGCTAAAAAGTTGAGGCCTTGAAACTTCTCGGGTTCATACCCCGTTGCAAGATAGACTCTCTTGAATCCGAGCTCATAAATTCTTTTTGCAACCTCTTCCCCTTTGATGCCATCGCCTAGATTGGCGTCGACATAGACGGGCGAGCCCTTTGCAAAGCTGGCGGCGATTTTAAAAAACTGATCGGGATGAGAAAAGGCACGAAGCTTTTTGCCACATTGCTTGGCCGAAATTTCCCAGTTCATATGGACGAGGCTGTCGTCGTCGAGCAGAATGGCATCGACCAACTCCGTTGCCATCCCAAAGGAGATTGGTACAAACCCTGCCAAGCCTTTTGGAATCAGACGCACCTTGAGGCGCTGGCAACCCTCCATGATCTGTTTTTCTTCGAACCGGCTGGTGACAAGAATGCTCTGAGGTCCCAGTTTGAGTTCTTCGATAAGTTTCAGGCCTGTTTCTTTAAAACCCAATAACTCATAGTCGGCCAGATAGAGTGCTTGCTCAGCGGCTGCTGGGTTCTCAAAAATCCAAGCACGCAACTGCTCTGGGGTTGATAGATGATGAACATCAATTCCTTTTTCCGAGATTCGCAGGGAATCAAACCGGCCTTGCCAGATTTGATGAATACTTGAGTCATCATCAAGCACAACGATCTTGGAGTTTGGAATCAGTTTGAGCTCTGAGACGAACCAATCGGGCGAAGGGGCTTGAGGGAGGATGACTCTCACCGAGGTGCCTTGACCAACTTCTGATTCGATGTCGAGTTGCCCACCCCAGGATTCAACAGAAGTCTTCGCATGATAAAGGCCAAGCCCTGAGCCACCTGATTTTCCGTGGGTTTCGCCCTTTTTGCCTAAGTTTTTCAAAATCTCTGGAGGAATGCCTTTGCCA
>CAIRTR010000163.1 GCA_903881565.1 Oligoflexia bacterium
AAAAACAAATTAGCTTCAAATTAAACGGCAAAGCGGTCACCTTGAAAACGGATGAGAACGAGAAATTATTGTGGGCGCTTCGCACCGATCTCGGATTAACCGGCACCAAGTACGGCTGTGGCGAAGGCTTCTGCGGCTCCTGCACCGTCATCGTTAACGGCGAAGCGGTTCGCTCCTGCCAAACCTCCACCCAAGAAGTGAATGGCAAAGAAGTCATCACCATCGAAGGCTTGGAAAAAGACGGCAAACTGCATCCTGTGCAACAAGCCTTCATCGATCACAACGCCCTCCAGTGCGGCTACTGCACCCCGGGCATGATCATGAGCGCCGTGGAGCTGCTCAAAAATAAACCCAAACCCACCCAAAGCGAAATCGTAAAACAAATGGAACCTCATCTCTGCCGCTGCGGAGCTCATCCTAGAATTATTGCTGCCATTGAATCCGTTGCAAAAGGGACCAAACATGGAGCGTAGAGAATTTATAGGCGTTACCGGGAGTGGAATTTTTCTCTTTTTTCTCTTAGGCGAATTTCCGCACTTAATCCGCAAGGGATTGGCTGAAGCAAAAAGTCTGCCCCAAGACTTCAATGCATTCTTGCGAATCAATGAGGACGGACGCATCACCTGCTTTGTGGGAAAAGTCGAGATGGGTCAGGGTGTCGCCACCTCACTGCCGCAAATGCTTTGTGATGAATTGGATGTCCCATTGAGTTCGTTAGAACTTGTCATGGGCGACACTGACATCTGCCCTTGGGATCAAGGAACTTGGGGTTCACTCTCTACTCGAATTTTTGGCCCAGCACTTCGCGCAGCCGGTGCCGAAGCGAGGCAAGTGTTGATAGAGATGGCCGCAGAACAACTCAAGCTCCCCGTCGCACGACTCGTGACTGACCAAGGCGTGATTCTAGACTCCCAAAACAAAGCGATCAAAATTGCCTACGGCGAACTCGCGCGAGGCAAACGCATTGAGCGACATCTCGCTGGCAAAGTAGCCGTTAAAAAAGCCTCTGAACTTAAACTCTCGGGCAAATCGATCACCCGAAGAGATGCGCGCGACAAAGTAACCGGCGCCGCCCACTACGCCGCAGACATCAAAATCCCTGGGATGCTTTACGCAAAAATATTGCGTCCACCCGCCCATGGAGCAAAACTCACTGAAGTCGATCTCTCGAAAGTTAAAGAAGTGCCCGAAGCGCAGGTCGTTCGAGAAGGAGATTTCATTGCCGTCCTTCACGCTTCGCCTGAAGCCGCAGAATCGGCGCTATCGAAAATTGTGGCGCGATATGAAAAACCTAAATCAACTCCAGATCAATACACGATTTTTGATCATTTACTCAAAGTGGCGCCTCCAGGAAAGACCGTTGCCGAAGGCGGAAATTTGGCCGAAGGAGCGAAAGACGCGAAGTCTAGTTTCGAGCAAACCTATTGGAACGACTATGTGGCACACTCGCCGATGGAGCCGCATGCAGCGATTGCGCACTTCGAGGGCAACAATCTCAGCATTTGGGCTTCGACCCAAAATCCCTTTGGAGTGCAAGAGGAGGTCGCAAAAGTATTTGGTTTGCCTGAGAAAAACGTTCGAGTACGCGTACCTTTTATCGGAGGCGGCTTTGGCGGAAAATCAAACAACCCACAAGTTCTCGAGGCGGTTCGTTGCGCAAAACTCAGCGGGAAACCCGTGCAAGTGGCGTGGACACGCGCCGAAGAATTCTTCTGCGACACCTATCGTCCTGCCGCGATCGTGAAGATCAAATCAGGCATTGATTCCCAAGGGCAAATCGGACTTTGGGACTACGAAGTGTTTTGGGCCGGAGACCGAGGCGCTCCCCATTTTTACACCATCCCCAACCATCGCACCGTCGTAAAAGGCACAACAAGGGACGGCGACCCCGGCACCACCAAAAGTGCGCACCCCTTTGCCGTGGGCGCATGGCGCGCTCCCGCGAACAACACCAACACGTTCGCGCGCGAATCTCAGATCGAATTAATGGCCACGAAGGCGGGAATCGATCCCATCGAGTTTCGGTTACAAAACTTGGCAGATCCAAAGATGAAGCGCGTCTTGAAAGCCGCCGCTGATAAATTCGGATGGAAAAAAAGACACCTGCCCACAAACAAGGGTACGGGCTGGGGCGTGGCTTTGGGCACCGACGCTGGGACTTGGGTTGCGATGATTGCAGAAGTGACGGTGGATCGCAAAACCGGAGCCGTTCAGGTCAAACGCGTGGTGTGCGCGCAGGACATGGGCTTGGTGATCAACCCTGAAGGCGCAAATATTCAAACCGAAGGCGGCATTATCATGGGCCTGGGCTACGCGCTTAAAGAGCAAGTTCGCTTTAACGGGGGCGAGATCTTGGAGCGAAACTTCGATACTTATCGCATCCCAAGATTTAGCTGGGTACCCAAGATCGAAAGCGTGCTCATCGAGGATCCCGAAGCGGCTCCGCAAGGGGGCGGCGAACCCGCGATTATCGCAGTGGGTGCAGCAGTAGCCAATGCGGTGTACGATGCAGTGGGTGCGCGACTCTATAATTTGCCGATGACGCCGGAGCGCGTGCTTGAGGCAATTGCGAAATCAAAACAAAAAGCAGGAGCCTAAGAGGAGAACGACATGAATTTAGCCAACAACACCGTTTTGATCACCGGCGGAGGAAGCGGCATCGGCCTTGCGCTTGCTACGCGATTCAGCAAAGCTGGAAGTAAAGTCATCATCTGCGGGCGGCGCAGAGAGCAGCTTGAAGCGGCAAAAAGAGAATGTCCCGAGTTGATTCTTATACCCTGCGATCTGTCGTCTGAGTCAGAACGTCACACTTTGTTTTCGCGAGTGTCTAGGGATTTTCCGGAACTCAATATCCTCATTAATAATGCGGGCATCCAAAATCGTCCCCCCGCACTCACTGAAGCGCAAGACTGGGAGAAACATCAACAAGAGATTGCGACAAACTTGGAAGCACCGATGCATCTATCGATGCTTTTCATTCCCCATCTTTTGAAGCAGCAGACCTCTGCAATCATCAATGTTTCGTCAGGCCTGGCTTTTTTACCGCTGTCGTTTATGGCCACCTATTGTGCCACCAAAGCGGCACTGCATTCGTTTACGATGAGCTTGCGCCACCAGCTGAGTAAAACCCCGATTAAGGTCATCGAAGTAATTCCCCCTATGGTCAACACGGATTTAGGGGGCAAAGGGCTTCATAATGAGGGAACATCCCTAGACGTGTTTGCGGATCATACCGTAAAACACCTCGAGGCGGGAGATCTCGAATTTGGCTTTGGATTCTCCGAAAAAGGGAGACTCGCCTCGCGTGAGCAGTTGAATGAAATGTTTTTGGGCATGAATAAATAAGTATTTTTGATAAAAATTTCAATCTGTACTAATAGGTTGAATCAACTATGACTCAAACCCACTGTGAACTTTGCTCTGCAACATCTGCTGTCGCGACCTACGAGGTTTCGCAAACAGCTCAAACTTCATTTCCAAATACGGCCATGCTTTGCTCCACTTGCCGCGAGCAGATTGAAGACGCGGCATCCCTGAAGGCCAACCACTGGCATTGCCTCAACGAAAGCATTTGGTCCGAGAATCCTGCCGTCAAGGTTCTCGCTTGGCGCACGCTAAAGTTACTGTCTTCAGAGTCTTGGGCGCAGGATCTGTTGGATCAACTTTATATGGAAGACGACCTACTCGCCTGGGCAAAATCGGGTGAACGGACTGCGGAATCCTCTAAAAACTCCGGTGACGCCTCTGGCGACATCACCAAAGACAGCAACGGAACTGCTTTAGTCGATGGAGATGCCGTTTCCCTCATCAAAGATCTCGAAGTAAAAGGCGCGGGCTTCACAGCCAAGCGCGGAACCGTGGTTAAGAAGATCACGTTAACTAGTGATACGGGACTTGTTGAAGGCAAAGTCAACGGAACGACCATCGTTTTGAAAACGATGTTTCTTAAAAAGGTTGTCTGACCCTTATTATTGGCGTCTGAGTTCCTGTGGGTGACGAAAATATAGTTTTTCGTCGCCATATTGCGAGGCTACAAATTCGCTCTCCGTGATGAGTTGGCCCACTTGCACGGCTTCAGCACCAGGCGCTTCTACTGCCAAGATCGTGTAGAGCACGCTGTTTTCACGAATCGCTTGAACTCCTACACGAAAATCCGAGTCTAATCCCGCACTGGCAAATTCATTGCGAACGCTGCTGGTAGGGGCAAAAATGAGTCGATAAGGGGCGCGAATGGGCGCGGCCTTGGTGGCATCATTTTCGACCGATGCCATTTCGGTCAGAGGGATCGTCCGCTCGTTTTCGGGAGCATTAGGAACCCGACGAAGAGCCTTTCTAAAAAGCGCGGCCCCGATTTTTAGCACCCGTGATTTTGGCAACGCTACGACGGTTGAAAACGAATGCGCGAAAAAATCACGGTCAGACCCTTGACCGTCCAACGAATACATCGCCACTAAATTGGTCGAAGCTTCTCCGTTAATCATCAGCTTAAGAGCCATTCCAGGAATATAGTTACTCGTTGAAGGCGAAGCAATTGAAAGGCGTGCAAGCCCGAGCGCCCCACTTTGAAAAATGCCGGTGAATGAATTTGGGCTAGGCACCCAACGCACTTTGACCACAGCACCATTGGAGTGGATCAGCTTGACACGGCCCTCGGCCATTTCATCACCCGGGTTGAGAAACGCGGCTGCCATGAAACAAGGATCCGCAGCCTTTAGAAGATCCAGCACACCAGGGCCTTTAAGTTTCAATTGCTCAGCCGCATAGGGGGAGGCTGAGATTCTCGACCACAGGAGCGCTTGTTTGCTTGAGGCGCTGAGTCTTTCAAAATCAGGCGGGAGCGAGAAGGAACTCGCAGCAACATGCCAAGAAGCCCAGACCGTCATTATTCCCAAAAGCCCAGCGAGTTTTTTGTTTTCGAATTTCATGTCGCGTTTATAGCACGCCGGGCCCCCGGGAACGACCCATCTTTGATTGAGAAATCGACTCAATTGAGTATTTAAGGCCCGATTCTCTGGGTTTTGGCATCCTTAGTGTGGCGCCACACATCGAATCCTCTTAAATAAAGACCTGTGGCTTGAAAAAGCCTCATCGCTGTCGCAGCGGCAGCTTGAAAAAGAAGTCGCTAAAATCCGGCCCCAGGCCGCAACGCAAGAGCGTGCAAGTTACGTGACCGAGAACCGCGTGAAACTCGAGGTGGGATTATTCGAAGCTGA
>CAIRTR010000164.1 GCA_903881565.1 Oligoflexia bacterium
ATTTGTTTTCGAGTCATAGCGAAAAGAGTCAGCCACTAGAATGCGCGGCCAACAACAACTGTTCCTATAAACTCACTATTATCGCCTATATTTGCATCTTCTTTTACGTCATATGAATGCTGATTATAAACGGCTCGGAGATCAATAAACATCTTTTCAAATCTTTTTTTGGCGGACGCAGAGGCAGATAAATAGCTCCCTCCGCCCTTTTGATTTGATGGGCTATCTTGTGTATGCGCAAGGAAGCCGGCCTCGATGGCGGCTGCGATACTCATACTTTCCGTCACGTTTTGTTCAGTCATCACTTTTCCTCCCAGGGGGGCGCTCTCATAATAGGTCTTCATATCCAGAACTGCTGAATGAAAAAAAGGAAGCACCAACAAAATCGCAGTGTGGCCCCCCTCATTTGCGAAATTAACTCCAGGCTTTAAGCCCACTGGCCCAATACTGTTTGGCGTTATATTGAGCCCCATTTCCATAGCGCCTGACATATGTGAACTCCGACCGTAAACCCCCATTTCAAGGCTTCCGATAATCCGGCCATTACTCAATGCTCCTAGAGCAACGGAGCCATGCGAATCAGAGGTTCCCATCTTTTCATCACTGAAATAGCGAACTTGAGCCCCTGCAGCTTTTCCTCCAACTGTTGAATCACTTATCACGGCACCTAGGCCCAACTCACCCGCTAGGGCTTGTGACCCTAAAGTGCCCAAAAGCCCACCGCACAAAACCAGCATGCGCAGGAAGGCTTTTCCTTTTTTTTCGAACCTGCTGTGCTGCATTTGAATCTTGATATTCTTGTTCATTGTTTAATTTCTCCTTTTTAATATTAAATTAGAAAGCTTGTACCGCACCGACTCCCATGGTCCAGTTGAGTTCGTCTTCTTTTTCTTCCGGCAGTTTTTTTACTTCAGCATGAGTTCCGCCAAATCCCTTTTCAACGACAGCTGAGGCAGTAAGAGCGGTATTTTGGCCAATTTTGTAAGCGGCTGAGAGAGTTCCTTTAGTGTCTAGGCCCACCAGACTTACAGACGGCGAGACAATAGCCGCCGCTTCCAGAGCTGCAGTCATCGAAAGGTCTTTCGTGATGTTTCTCGTGTGCGACGCGCCCGCGGGGAGAGCTCTGATCGACCAATCCTTGGCTTCGCGAGGGCGTTGCGCCCCATAAACGCCGAAATGGTATTCGGTCATTGAGCCATCATCGTGAAAATTAAATGATCGAAAATTGAAACAATCCACTCGCTGTTTAAACGGAGTCGCTTCGTAGATGAACGAAAAACTCCCCAGATCATCTCTCCCGTCAATCTTCCGCCACAAAACCCCAGCCTCTGCGGCTCCAGTAAGGTTGTTATTGCTATACCCGAGCCCCGCAACGAATAAGCCGCCAACGCGTCCGCCAGCATGAGTAAATTTCAGATCAAATCCACCTTTGCTGGGATCGCCGTTATTCATAACGACAGAAGCACCTAAGCGGTCGTCTGCGATTCCAAAATTCGAAATTAACACTAGACTGCTGACCATCACTAAAATAACTCGTTTCATAAATCACTCCGTCTTTCTTTTTAGAAACTCTTCTCACTTTTGTTTTAGAGCAAGCACTGGGCCAATAATTTTCAAATCTTTACTGTGTTATTTCGAGGTGTTACGAGAATGCGAAGCTATTGAGTGAGTCCATTACTTCGCCATCTGTCCAGTAAATTGCCAGTTGAATTATGAGGTTCCCCTAGGGCATTAGAGATCTCGAAGACTTGAAAACCTTGCCTTCTTTGGCGCACTTCGATGCCATTGACACTTGTTTGTCGGAAACGACAGGTTCATTAAAGCGGGCAAATAAAATACAGCGCCAAAACGAATGGCGCTTACCCTTACCCGCGCGGCGATGATGTCTTATAGGTCAAATGCGGAAGCC
>CAIRTR010000165.1 GCA_903881565.1 Oligoflexia bacterium
CTTCGGAATAGAATGCGATACTGTCGAACTAAATCATCTTCAACGCCAAGATAGAACTTTAAGTCCTCGCTACCGTCGCAGCTTGGCAGCACCGTCATTTTGGTACTCAAACCTGGAATGGCGGGTACAAAGCCTCCGTCACCTTCGTTACCTCCAATTGAAACTCCCTTTTCGGTGAAGTAATCCCTCCAAACCTGGAAAGAGCGTTGAATTGACTCGGTAACCGCTTCGGGAGTAGGCCCAAAATCACTACTCATGACAAAGCACGTCCGAATCGTTCTAGCGCCTAGAAACCAAGCACCATCGTGATCCATTTGGTAATCGTCTGCGCCGCCGCCGCTTTCGCTGCCATTGCTGCCAAAAACGGGAACTGAAGCAGCAAATCCCATTGCTGCTATGATGATAGTTAAATTCCGAAAATTCATGACGATCTCCTTTGGGCGAGTTCTTATATAGCATTGGACCGTTATGGTCAAATAACCGAGTAACTTCTTTGCGGTACTCGCAAACCACGTGAGCACAAGTAACAGAAGCGTTTGGACGGCGCGACATTAAGTTAATTAATACACGCCTCAACAATTTAGTATAAGTTAATAGTATGAGGACTACTCCAAAGAAAACAGGCATTTCCGTCTTTGATTATAAAAGCTACAAATCTTACATATTGGATGCACTCGAAGTTGAGAAGTACATCCGGGGCTCGACACAAAAAAACTTAGCCGAAGCACTCCGATGCCAGCCGGCCTATGTATCCCAGGTCTTAAACGGCAGTCCCCAATTCAGCTTGGAGCAGGCCGAGGATACGAACGGTTTTTTCGAACACTCTAATGAAGAAGCTGAATTCTTTCTCCTTCTCGTTCAACATGAGCGAGCCGGAACCACTCGATTAAGAAAGAGAGTTAAACAGCAAATAGATCGCGTGCTCGAAGGTCGCCTTATCCTCAGAAAACGCGTGGACATTCAAGCAACGCTGCCACTGGAAACCCAACTTCGCTACTACAGCTCTTGGCATTATGCAGCGGTACATGTGGCTATAAGTGTTCCAGGCTTAACAACAAAATCAGCATTAACAAAGGAACTGAATATTCCGCCGGCGAAGTTAAACGAGGTTATCGAGTTTTTGATTCAAGCGGGTCTCATTACTGATGAGCACGGTATTTTCCGACAGGGCGTTTCGAGGATTTTTCTTGGGAGTGATTCGCCGATGATCAGCAAGCACCACGCTAATTGGCGAATGAAAGCTATTGATGCCTGTGATCGAGCACGCGCAGACGATCTTCATTTATCCACAGTCGTCAGCCTGTCGCAGGCGGACTTCGAAACACTTCGTGAACAACTCGTACGGTCGATTAATGATATGCGCGCTGTCATCAAGGAATCGAAGGAAGAGCGCGTCGCCTGCCTAGCTGTGGATTTCTTTAGTTTGTACTGAGTTCTCGCGAGATGGCCTGGGCGGAAAAATTATCTTTGTCGGACACGTTTCTAAATTTCGTCGGCCATTTTTTCGCATCATCTGATCGTTCGAAATCATAAAGGTTATCTCTGAAATCCAGCGCGGATATAAAAATTTCAGGCGATGATCTAGGAAGACTGGCAATCTTGGCACACGCCGTTTCCGAGATGGCGACCTTATAAATCCGAATTTCATCTTGGGCGAGCGGTTTTTTGGTTTTTGAGGACTCACCTTTGTAGTCAATTTTGAAAAAACTCTCGCCAACTCGAACTAAATTGATCTTAGTATCCAGCTAGTTGAAAATCTCTCAAAAACCCCGCAAAAAATGCCTGATTGCGCGACCAGGACGAAAATCACTTGATTGATGGAATTTCTGAAATCAAGATTACGGGCAAATAGGTTCCGTTTTCGCAAAAATCTCTGGTCATCATTGCAGGGAAATTTCGCGCGCTGTGGATCTTTGAACGAACCTTGATGGTCAC
>CAIRTR010000166.1 GCA_903881565.1 Oligoflexia bacterium
TGGAGCGCCCGACGCCATGCCCGCCTCGCTAAACGCTTGCGCAGCATGAGGGAGGTCGTGAAGATCAAAGAGATAGACGTAACCCAGAAGCATGGAGAGCGACCAAATATTTTTCCATTGAGCTTGTATCACCTGGGGTTCTTGGGGGAGCCGTTCTTTGTAAAAGTTCTGAGCCTTCACAAGAAGGTCACGCGCACCTTCGCCATCATCCCGAACAATCGAGAGCAAGTTTGCCCCAGTGAGATAGAGATCAAAAAATGCGGGATCAAGTTCTGTGATGAGGTCCAAGTTGTAGTACAACTCCGGATGAGTGCCGCGCGCGACATGAGTCAGCGAGGGATCTGCAAAACTTTTGATCCAAAGCCAATCCGCAGCCGCAAGCCAATGCCCAAATGTCAGGGCCCTGAAAACATCGGGGTTCCACTTCTCGGCTCTTTCAGGAGGAATCTCAACCCAGGCCCCGCCTTGGCGCGTGAGCGCGGTATTGAGGTTGGTCTGGAGGACGCCGATCGCGAGCAAGGCAAGCAAGGTGAGCGAGGTTTGTTTCGTGATGAGTTGCCGAAGCATGGTCATAGTATACGGCAGGAAAAGGCGAAATTCATCTCTTAGTAATTAATTTGCACCGAATCCGACACCGCTCTCACCTGCGCCCCCGCTGCGCCCGGGAAGAGAGCCACAACCTGCAAAGTAACAGTCCCTGCCCCCCCTGTATTCTGACTCGTAGGAAACGCAACGTGCAATTCAAACTGAGAGACATCACAAATCAATGGCGAGGCGCGCTTAAAAACCTGTGTTTCATCGGAGAGAAAAGTTAACCAATAGTCGATCGTAGACTGAACCTGTCCATTGTCCCAATAAGGAGCCTGTTGCCCGGTCTGCAAGAAGCAGCCAACATACATCGGGAAAGATCCCGTTTTCTGCAAGAAGGGGAACTGAGATTCATCATCCATCACTACCCTGAGTGTCCCACTGACAATCACACGCGCGATACCCTGCTGATCCAGATCCTTCTTCGTCTTTACTTGCGCTAAGTAAGTCGCCGTTAGTCCCAGCATTCCAATAGACATGAGCACAAACGAAACCATAATCTCGACTAAGGTGAAGCCTTGATTAGATTTCACTGTCTGATCTCCACTCGAGGAAGCACATTTTGCGAGATCACATCACTCGCGCCGGTGAAAAAGCTTGTATAATTAAAATTCGAAGCCCCATCTAGAAAACTATAGCCAGGAGAGGCAGCCTCCGGAACCACTGTCCCTGTGTATACTGGAACCGGAGCAGTCCCCATTGGGAGTGTATAGAAGGGGAAAATATACGCAGCCCCCCACGTCCATGCTGAAACCCCATCTGCTATTTTATTTTGTCGAGCTTTATCAATAAGCCAAGTTTGAACGATGGCCTGCTTCTGTTTTTGCATTTGCACAAAAGAAGAGTCACCAGAATAAACATCAGGCGAATAGGGAGAAATGATAACGACAGGTCCCCCTCCTGCATTGATTATAAGCTGTTGTGTAATCACATGCCCAATCAACACACACGCAATTTTTGGAGGACACGATATCGTCAAAGTTCCCGCTGCCAACATGTCACAATGAAGACGGGCAGGAACATAGGTTGGGATTTTGGCAACGGGCACAGCAGGATCAGCTTGGCTATAATCCAGGGTCAGGTTTGTCGTCACATTGCTCCAATTATCAATTGACGGGGGATCAAGGGGACCTGTGTCCGGAAAAATGCAATGCTTGATGCCAATCGTCTTAGCTCCAGTCGGAGTCAGCATATTCGGAATGATCTTATTATAGACAAGCCACCCCGGATTTAAGGGCGCGCTCCCGTTCCCAGATACGTTATTATTAGTTGTCCTGTTAAATAGGCCGCCTGGAAACTGTTTCTTAAGATCTGAAGCCGAGTTCGCGTTAAAATTAGACATGTTAACCTTCTGAAAAAAAGATTTGCCTGTTACGGAAAACCAAGGATTTGGGTCATTACTGAGATTTGGATAAACTGAAGCACTCGATTGATTAGCAAAGACGCTCCCTAGTACCTTCAAGACGGGCGCCGCGTAGGACCCGTTTAATTTAAAGAAGCCTGCAGCATAATTAGATGTTTGCGGTACTACAAAAGTCACAGCATAGTTCTTAAGAGATTCAAGCTCGAGACTCAGATAATGAGTGCTCACTATCTCCTTTGTTTCTCCTTTAGGGGTAAGCGAAAGTGTGGCGGTAAGCCAACGCATCCCGTTCACTTTGTCATCGCGAGAAGGATCAGGCGTCAAAGTAAAAGAATACGTCTTAAGTGTTGCGAGCAATGATGGATCAAACAAAAGGCAATGGTTAGAGGGGGGCGCACCCGACGAGACGGGCGAGGTATAGGTTCCAACAGAGGCCCTGAAGTCCCTCATGCTCTTGCGAAAGTTGAGATAATTTGTATCGCAAAGATGTGGGGAGGCATTAAACACGGGATCTGCCGACGCAAGGTCGACACGCAATTGGTGAACGAAGGCCGTGTCCAAAATTTTAAACGAGTCGCGACTGCGAATTCTTCCGAATTGGTTAATCACATTTTGGTGATAGCCCCACATGAGCAAAGCCCCGAAACTCAATGCGATCAGCATCGGCATGATGACGATGATCTGTCCTTTTTCACTGAACTTTGTCAAACATACCCCCTTAATTCCAATCGTCAATTTTCTCAAGCTGCACCTGTACCTCATTCGTTCCCCATTTTCGAACAAAACTAACCCCACCATGAATCTGGTCGTTAACGACGGTGGGCCTGAGCAAAGGTGAAGAGTCTGACGCAAGAACAGGATCCTTCAACTGCATACTTAACGGGGCTGAAGAATTGCCCTTATTGGTTAGATCCAACTTCACCATCCTCACTTGGGGCACCTTATTTTTCGTTGCATATCTATCAATGTACAAAACTGAAAACTCTACAGGCAGAAACTCGAGCGTTTCCATTAGATTACCGTCGATAGCGTTAATCCGAAACTCTTTTGGGTTAAGACCTACGCCTGCAACCGAAGTTGCCTTAATGGAACTTGAAGTGAGTAGGATTGGAAAATAGTCATGCGGTGAAACCGCAAACTTCCATATCGCTCCCGGCCCAAGAGCGGGAGCCCCCACAAAACTCTTAGTCTCAAACGACGAAGTATCCGTCCCTGTCAAATTGAACCAAACTGATCCGCTCAACAGCCCATTTTGAAGCGTGACGGTGAAATAATAATCTTTAGATGAAGCAGTAATAAGAGTCCAAGCACACTCAATCGGGTTTACGGTTTCAATAAAAGCAAAAAAATAGACCTCGGGATCAGTTCTTCTTCGCACCA
>CAIRTR010000167.1 GCA_903881565.1 Oligoflexia bacterium
AAATCTCTCCAAACGCGACGGAGTAGAATCCCTTGCCCGTCATTTCGACGGGACTTATGGTCTGCGAATCGTAAATGGACTTTCCTGTGGGCAGTGTGACTTGCGCAAAGGTGATTCCTTTGGGTTTCCATTGAGAATAGGACCATTCTGGCAAGATCTCGTGCGCCAAAGTCAGCGCAATATCTCCTAATCGCGTTGCATGAGTTGAGCTCTTTGTGTCCCCAACGCTTCGTTGAATAAGTGGAACGCCTAAGCCACACTGAAACCGATCGCTTAGCATGAGGGCTGAATCAACTCGAAGCGTCTGAGTGATTTCAGAATTCGTTGGAGCCCGAAAAATTGGAATTCCTTGATCAGGAGCATCTCCAATGACGGAGCCACGAGAGATCCCTAGTGAAATTTGAGCTAGATCATCGCCCGAAACGATTGCAGGGGCTGCTGCACCGCTGGAACAACAAAGAGTATTGGCTGGGAGCTTAGGTCAGAGATTGAAGTTCACGCGCGAACCCGTATCCACTGGAAGCAACACTTTGAAAGGGGGCCAGAATTGGGATTTCAGCGGGTGAGGGGATCTAGCCAGCTAGGGCGGAAAACGGGTTTATCCCACTTCGAGGCGAGCAATACGCAATAACCTCTGCGTCATAGGTTTCTTAGAGCCAAGGGACAATCGCGGAGATGTCTAAGCCCCCAGAAAATGCCAATAAAACGCGTTCTTTGTGTTTCATAGTTACTCGGGGGAATAGACGAAATGGCGAGCAGTTTCTATGAGAAACTAACCGAAGGCTGTGATAATGCATGAGCATGAATCTGAATCGCGCTCGGTCAGTTTTAACTTCGCTGTCTTGGGTATTTTGCGCAGTGGGCTTAGAGGTTTTTTTGGCGAGTTCGCTAGCATGCTGTTTTCTGTCTGGTTGCGGCTCTGAAAAACCCATGGATTCTTCCATCGTTGAAAAGCAAAGCAACAACTACGATTACACTCATACCGATGAGGCAGTTGAAAACATCATAAAAGAGCTCGAACGAAAAACTGAACCCAGCGTCGTGCCTGAGGATGAGAACCCAAGCCCAACGCCCGCTCCCTCTCAGAGTCCGGAGTCAGTTTCAATAAATCCGTCACCCACTCCTGAAGAGGCCCCTGGGCCCGCATCTTCACCAGCGCCGTCTCTTCTTCCGCCGCTTCCTCCATCTCCGAAGAATTATCTTGTGCTCGTGGCCACGAATTTTAAGACAGACGACGACTGGGCTTTATTTGCAGTTTTCAAAAACAAAAATGATTTTGATAATAAACTACCTACAAAAGGCGGAGAAACCCAAATCAGGCAAGGGAAGGCCATCGTCGTTTTTAGCGAGATCCCTTGGGGCGTTTACGGTGTCTCTTTTTTTCATGACAAGAATCAAAACTACATCCTTGATCTTAACTTTTTGGGAATTCCGAAAGAGGGATTTGGTTTCTCAAATAATGCCATGGGAACTTTTGGTCCGCCAGATTTTGAGGACATTTCGTTTGAGTTCAAGACTGCCAAAAAAATCATTGAAATGAAAACCCGTCATTTTTAGATTTCCATTTTTCAAAAACTAACCTGAAGAGGCACCCCACTTGAGTCGGGGGTCGCCCCTTGACCGAGTTGACCATAAACATTGTAACCCCAACAGTAAATAGCCCCATTCGCCATCGCACAGGTATGATTAGACCCTGCCGCAACGGCCTGCACTCCTGAAGTGAGACCCACGACCTGAACAGGGAGATTGCTACTCGCGCAGTTAGCGCCGCTTCCTAATTGGCAAAATGCGCCCGAACCCCAGCACCACAGACCTCCAGCACTTAGCGCACAAGTATGATTTGAGCCCGCCGCAAGTGCCTGCACACCGGAACTGAGCCCGGTGACGGCAACAGGAGTTAAACTCGAGGAGACCTGGGACCCATTCCCTAACTGACCTTCCGTATTGCTCCCCCAACACCAAACTCCGCCATTCACCAAAGCACAAGAATGGAGAGACCCAGCCGCAATCACCTGCACTCCTGAACTCAATCCCACAACAGACTGTGGGGTTGGCAAACCAGAAACACCACCATCCCCCAATTGTCCTAAATTATTATACCCCCAGCACTTGGCCGCGCCATTGACGACGGCACAAGTATGACTTGATCCTACAGCCACAGATTGAGCACCAGTTGCTATCCCACTCACCCCAACAGGCACACTGCTATCGGTTCCATTTCCGCTGGTCCCAATTCCCAATTGCCCTGAAAAGTTATTCCCCCAACACTTCACAGCCCCCGCCACAATCGCGCACGTATGGCCGCCGCCTGACGCAATCATGCCGACAGAAGCGGTGAGTCCCGCCACCTGCAGCGGAGCAGGATTTGCATTAGAGGTTGTTGAATTTCCCAATTGCCCGTTTCCATCATAGCCCCAACACTTCGCCGATTCGCCAACCAAGGCACAACTGACATGCCCTCCGGCCGAAACAGAGGCCACGGCTGAACCTAATCCGTAAACAGCGGTGGGCTGATTCACGCTGCTGGGATCCCCTGAGGTTTGATTTCCCAATTGCCCGTAAATATTGCGACCCCAGCATTTCAAAACTCCACCCACCGTCGCACACGCATGATCCTGACCTGCAGCCAAGATCGTGCTCGATAGTGTTCGATCCGAACTCGTAAGCCAATCCGAGGTTCCGTAGGCCGTCTTGCCCCTTACTCGAAAACGATAAGTCCCGTTTTGTACCAGACCCGACACCAGAAGCGAGCTCGCTCCTGCCGCCAAATCTGAAACAGAGCTCGCGATAAAATCGGTGCATCCTGAACCAGCGCATTGCTGCACTTCATAGCCCGTTTCATTGTCTGCGTTATCCAACCAATAAAAAAACGCGGTAGTCGAAGTCAAAACAAAAGGCAACGCCCCAGGGATCGCAGGCAAGTAGGGCACTCTCAATTCCTCACTCGTCGCCCACTCTGAATTACCGGAGTCATTCACTGCTCGTACACGAAAGCGATAGGTTTCGCCTGAAAGCAAGCTCTCTGCAACTACTGATGTGGAGTCTGCAACAAGCGGAGAACTGAGCAGTGCCACAAAATCCGTGCACCCAGCGCCCGCGCAACTCTCGATTTCATATCCTGATTCATCCGTCGCATTGTCGGTCCAGGATAAAGCCAGCTTGGTCAAACTCTGATCCGCAAGAATCAGGTCCGTCGGCGCTACCGGGGCCACGGCAACGCTTGTTCCGCCTGAGGCAGAACTGCCGGCACAAGAAAACACTTCGGTACTTTCGGGAGAAAGTTCCGCAGTAATCACGACTGATGTGTCAGACAATAAATCCTGTGTTACCGAACCCAAATAATATCCCGACAAAACCTCTCCCTCGGGGAGGGTGTCACAGGATTCCAAGAAGGGAAAAACACCATAGAGCTCAAATCTACGTTGAAGCCCCGCATTCACCTTCACTTTGATGCTGTCACCTTTCTTAAAAAAGGAGGTCACCTGCCCGGCACTACCCCATTGGGAGGCGCTCGTAATCGAGCATTCGCTTCGAAGCGCGTTCTCCGAAACTCCCTCGCCCGAAACTTTGACCACATAACATCCAAAATCACCCAAAGACTCCGACGACAAAAACAAAGTCGGCTGCTGGCAGCTTGCTGAAGTCCCTCGCTGAATAACAATTTTCGAAGTCACACTCTCAGCGTGAGGGGGGAAGAAAATACCACAGCCACTTAGAATCGCACTGGAAACGAGTATCAACAAAATAAACTGTCTCATCACTTGACCTCGATCGTTACATCAACAGTTGAATGCACAGGATTTCCGCCCCCGTTGGCCACAGGATCCAGCAACACAGGAGGAGTCACAATCGGGTTAAGCAAAGAAACGCCTGGTTTTGCGGGGCGAGACTCCTCAACCGCGCGAACATCTTTCGGAGCCGGGGCCACTTGCTCTGCGATTTCCTGAACCGCAGCAGCAGAAAGCTGAACAACCTGTGGTTTCCCGCCGGGCTTTGCAGAATCTGTACCCTCCTTGGCTTGAACTGATTCATTTTCCTTGAGCAAAATCTTTTCAGCCGGCGCTGAGCCCTTCGGGGTAGCCAGCGACAATTCAGCAACCCCTTCGACGGTCATAAAGTTTTGTGGTTTCGACAAATCCTGCGGAGAATCAACGATGATATGAGTTCCCCGAATCCCCATCACTGCTGAGCGACTCCGGACGTTAAAACTTTTTTGAACGCTTCCCTTCGTTTTTAGTAACGCGCGCATCCGGCCAAAATCAAGATTCACAGCAGCTTTTTCGTTCTTTGCGGCGTCCGTCAAAAGATAATCCGTAATCCTAAGCCTACTTTTCTCCCCCAATCGCATGACGGTCTCCTTACCTAACAAGAGAGTGCAACTCCCCTGAAGGGTCTCAACCCAAGATCCGACTTTCAAAACTGCATCTTCAACGGCAAGCTGACCGTCAATGGAAACCTCTCCTTCGAGATCAGTCAGTCGCCCGATTCCGCCTTTGGGGGCCGAAGCCAAGGCAGCCGGCAAATTCCCACTCAAAACGATTGCCATTAAAAGCATGAAAAACCTAGAACTCATAACTCACCCTCAACATCGCTGTCAGTTTCGTATACCGAGCTGTCATCACCGTCGAGGTGTTCCGCATCGCAGCGACGTCAATGGCTCCGAAAACACTTTGCGCAAACCGCCGCCCCAGGGATAACGAAAACCGGGCCGAACGATCGGTACGAGAGGGCGCCGATTCAGAATAAGAAACCTGAGCCCCCTCGAAAACAAGAGAACCTGCAAGCCCCCAAACCAATGGCTGAGACCAGCTCAAAGGAACGGCGTAGGTATTTGCTCGATAGTTAGCGCCTTGAGCAAAATGCCTCTCAAATCGCAAACCCGAGGACAACAGCCCCGAGCCAAAAGCTCTGCGGTGGGAGATCCCCACTCGTCCCCCCGGACCGCTGCGATTATTTGCGGCCAAATCTCCCGGATCAAGAGTGAATCGCTGATAATAGATCGGCAACTCGATTTCGGTCTCGCCCCCCTTTGAATGAGGATAAATGACTCGCGGCTTGATCGTGTCAGTCCAACTAAAGAACTTATAACCGCTCGAATTCAGCCAATTGATGTCAAAACCATTTCCCAACTTAAAAGAAACGCGGTCCGCTTCAGGCTCGCGCGCCCAATCAAAACCCAAAGAGGCGAATAGAGCGTTGTACTTCTGGGCAGCAGAGGCAGAATAGCCGTTGATTCCCCCAACCAAACGCGAGGCAAAGACCCCCTGATGCAGGGGTCTTTCGTTACTTACTTGCCCCGTCACATTCAACACGGGACTTGCGGTATCGGAGCGCTTAATCGTCGCCATCACGGCATCAGAATTCAACAAAACGTTTGAATCGTACCCCATCCCAACGCCGAGATTAGTCTTCCAAAGCGACGGCTTTGCAAGTTTAAGTGATGGAAGCGCCACGCCAGACTTTAGTACGGCGAGTGCAGCGCCAGCACTCTCCGAGACCTGAACAATTTGGCCAGCCTCCAGCAAAGTCGCCCGGGCTTTTTCAGAATCACCCGCGCGGTTCAGCGCATCGGCATAGGCATAAAGGAAAATTCCTCGGGTGTCTTCAGAAGCGTATTTTAGCGCCTCACCAATGGTCTGAATCGCTCGCTTGTTCTCTCCACTCCCCATATATGCCTGGCCCAGCAAATGCCAAGCGCCTGCATCTTTGGCATCAAAAACGACGTGCTCTGTGAGTGCTCGGATCGCTTCGCCATATTCTTGATGTCTGAGATAATATTTGACATAGGTGCGAACGACTTCGCGGTTCGTCTTTTGTTCCGATGACGGCTCTTCTGCCGCCCATGACTGAATTGAAAAAACCGCGCAAACCAGCACTATCACTATCCAGTTTCTCATAAATTCCTCAGCCCAGTGTTTTGATCTGCACTAAGAATAGTGGAGAGAACTCGGAGAAGCAATAGAAACCCTTTGAACATCAGGGGAGTACTGGATTAGCGGCTTACTTCTGAGTAGGATTTGCTTGCCCCAAATCTATTTATTCTTCACGAGCTTCTTGATCCGATTATTTGAGGTATCACAAACCAAGACAGTACCAGAGGTTCCATCTCCCGCAATCGTTTTGACTTCATTATCAACCGTGATCTTTTTGATCTTGTTGCTTTTCTAATCGGCCACAAACAAATTGCCATCCGTATCCACAGCAATGCCGTGCGAATAATTGAACGACGCCGCTGAACCTACTCCTTCCAGGTCTCCCTCATGACCACTGCCTGCAATCGTTTCGACCTCGCGATCTTCAACATGTATTTTCTTAACCTTGTTGTTTCCCTGATCCGTGACAAAAAGATTGCCCTTGTGATCAATCGCAAAACCATGGGGTCTATTGAGCCGCGCGCTCTTCCTCAATCTAAATCCACTTCAGCGGAACCAGTCCTGCCAGGGGTTTTGGAATCATCTTGATGTCCAGCCACAAGACTCGCGTTCCGAGTGAGTTTTAGCTCTTCAATGAGATCGAGGCCGGTTTTGGGTTCGCCCATTAATTCAAAATCAACGAGGTAGGTGACTTCCTTCACGAGAGTAGCCGAGTTTTTAACCCAGGCGATCAGATCCTCGCCCTTGGGGAGTTGCTCATCTCCTTTCATTTTCATACCAAAGCTTTCTTAAAAAAACGAATCATAGCTTCATCAGTGATGACTTCATCTCTCTTCGTTTCGAACCAGGGAGCCTCGCTATGGGTTTTATTCCTCAAGTACCATGCGTCGTAGACTCCGTAGAGTGCGATTGTTTCCTCTAGTAGAGTCATGACTATTTCATTGTTGTGAACGACACTGAGGTCGAGACTCTCGTTTAGCGGAAGAGGGGAGGTTTTATATTCCTTATAGTGATCATAAACCTCACGAATAACTGGGCCGTGTTCCCAGGCCAGGAATGGTTCCTTGATTAGCTTCAAATTTGCTCGACCAAAGCCGACGCCCTGGGCGTAATAAAGTAGTTTCTGGAGCTTAAGGTGAGTAATCGGCCCTTCGGTATTAGAGAATCTTCTCACAAAGAAATCCGCGACCGTTAATGCGGGTAGACAGACTTCTTGAGTATGTTTAGAAGAAGAAGCGCTCTCCCTGATGTGATGCAGAGTGATCTTGCTCTTGCCAGGATGCTCAAGCTCATCCCGTAGGCGCTCAAGAAGAAGCATTGCTTTGTCTTTTTGTATGACTTGTTTTTCTTTGCTGGCAAGAATTCTACTGATGCTCGACTTGTCTAAACCAATCAAATCGCCCAGCTCGGCTCCTGAAATCTTAAAGAAGGTTTTGATCGCATTGATCTCTTTTATTTTGAACTTTCGATCGCCTCTCAATAATGCAGAAGCAATTTCATCGTAAAATCGTTGTGCTGATTCCCTAGAAATTCTTTCAATCTCAGCGTCGCTGAGAAAATAGGCGTGTTTCTCTTGGTCAAATGTATCGGGAGAAATCTCATTCTCTTTGGGGTTAAAAAGAATTTCAACGTCACGAATATTGAAAGAGCCAAAACCATCGGCATGGATGAACTCGGGAACCCTAATTTTTTTCAGTTTCATTGTTCACCTCGCGATACGCACTACAAACAATTACGGTTTCTTTTTTCGTTCCTCCTGAACTCGCCTGATCCTCAATCTCAACCTCTTTAATGAGGATCACTAACTTACATTCCCGATCTAAGTCATCCTTCACCAGAAACAAAAACGATCCATCGATTGCTTCCACTGAAGCATTCTCCCGAAACTGCCCCAAGCCAAATCTAACCAAGTTAATGATTTCAAGTTTGGTAAAGCCTCGTTTCGGATAATCCAAAAAAGCATGGCTCTTAACGATGACCTGACACTTAGACCTGATCTGAAAGAACAGCCGCCGGTAATCGCTTAAGCCCACGCTAGCGACTTCTATGATAACCCATTGGGTTGCACCATGCAACCATTTAGCTATTTCCGAAATTGCAAAAATATCAAAATAAATTAACCACTTGGGCCGATCGGCAGTCCTGTAGTCCATGGCTTGATCTATTTATGACACCTTTTCCCTTGAAGCCAATTGATTCTCGTCCATCGCAGCAAGAACAAATGATTGTACCTTTCGTTGGCGGCCTCGGATAATCATTTCACGGGGTGAAACACCTCCAAAGTGTGGGTTGGGTGTCTTAACCCAAAACAGAGCCTTCGTTGATTCCCCGTGAAAAATCTCCGCAACAAATTCAAGAATCCCCGCTAGTTCACGGAATTTCTCTTTTGCAGCTTCAGATAACCTTTCTGGCCGAACTTGTTCAGGAGAAAGTCCAAAGGACTCGGCCAATTCCTTGCGAGAAATCGACAAAAATTTTGTCATTTTCTCAACATTAGGATCTCCATATTTGTCAAAAATACCGAGATGGTTTTTGATTCCGAATGATTTGGGTGTTTTCGCCATTCTCCATATCTATCCGGCGCTCTGGAATTATGTCAATTTGTTACCCTAAAATTCCCAGTATTATACCAGACTAAGAATGTTTACATATTTTGCAGGCAGTGTCTGCAAATTCGTTGGGAATCCAGGCGCGGCACTCCAGGTAAGGCCGCGAGTTTGTTTTAAAGGGTGCCGACGCATCGGATTTGATTCCGGCGGAAAAGATTGGCTTTGATGATAGAATGGCTGGTTTGACTCCTTAGGAGTAATAACAGCTACTTACAACACGCTTTTTCCTATTGTAGGAAACTCTCCTCATCTCCCTGTCACTAAAAGATTTTCCAGACACTGTCTGGAAAATCTTTTTACGTTTAGGGCTTCTTAGTTCGGAGTATCTCGCGCTTCGTCGATATTTTAAATATTTGCTACTCGTTTTTTCTTTGCAACATGCCCCATCGGCACCGCTGCCGCTGCTTTTAACTGAATACCTAAGGCGTTCAGAATTGATAAAAACGTTTCTAAAGTCGGATTTCCCTTTTTCGACAGTGAAATATAAAGGGCCTTGGGAGAACGTCCGATTTCCTGCGTGAGTGCCCGCACTCCGTAGGCTTTAGCCATACGCTTAAGCGCAATTAGAATTCGCTCCTTCTGCCCCTCGGAAGAGTCGTTCAAAATCTCACTTAGATAATGAGCCGCGAATTCTGGATTCTTTAGCTGCCCAATCAGATCGTCTTCAAAGCTACGCCCGGCGCTCTTCATTTCATTTAACTCCTAAAAATGATGGTATAATATAATATACCATCAGTCAAGCCCTGTGCTATCTCTTAGATTTAGAGGGTTTTGACTCATTTCGGACTTTCCAATCTTTCCAAAAGACCTTGGCTTCCGCGATGTCTTTGCTCTGATGCCGCTTTGAGCCACCCGCAAGTACGATCACAAGCTGCCCGTGAGCATTTCCAAAATATATTCTATAGCCTGGCCCAACATCGATCTTAAGTTCACGCAATCCGTCGCCCAGACTTTCAACGTGGCCCGGATTGCCGGCCTCCAATCGAGAGATTCGCGCCGCCAGAATCGCCTGTGTCCGAACATCGAGTTCGTCTCTCCATTCGACATAGGGGCACCTAGCATCTTCAGCTTCGAAGTAACGAACTTCTCTTCTCTCGATGATCTTGGTCATTTCGATCCTTCCTAAGACTTTGTGCAAGAGGCACTTGCACAATTGATCTCTCCGTCTAGCGGCGAGAGAGGGGTCACTTCTTTTGTTCGAGTCAGTTGCTCTTTCCTAGCTTGCACCCATTCTTTATCTGCGCCGAAAGACTGCAGTGATTGGCGAAATACGAGACGCAGCCCTTCTTCGTTTTAAACTTATCAAAGACCCAGCTTACTTTTTTTATCCCGTTGATCTCTTCGATTATCCCGCCATAGGGTCCGGACAGACAAACGTGGGTTTCATTCTTGGCTATTCGTTTCCAGTCCCCCTCAAACGACTTGCAGTCGGAAAGGTGCATTGCCCTTCTGGTCAGATATTCATGCGTTTCCCCCTTACGACTAGCAGAAAAGGAGAGTAGGGCCAGTACGCTTTTCTCGTCTTGATCATACTCCATCACTTCGCAGGAAATAGAGGTGTCCAAAGTTTGGAAGCACTGCCAGTACGGATATGCCATGGACCTCGGTGAAAATGGCACTACCCAAACGTCACACGTATTGATTGCGAGGTCATCTTCGTTGAGGATGCCAAAATCGTCGCCGAGCAAGCCGTATGGATAGTGGCCTCGAAGTCGATCTGTATGTGTGGTCTGCCCCAGAGCTGAAGAGTGAGGAACAATTATCGCCCAAACTAATAGAATTAGGAAATGCCGCATGTGCCGGCCTTCTTTAAATACTTTAAAAACGGTGCCATGTTCTTTGTGCCTGTCGGCTTGCCTGCAAGCCAGTCTTTCAACACGCCTTTATATTCCGCAACTCCTTCTTCCCATGTCGCGTTCCGCCCTAGTTTTGCAGAGGCTCTTTCCTTCTTCCAAAATAACCACCGAATGCCCGCGCAAATATTCACATTCGGGTCGTTCAGCTCTTCTCGGGTAACGGTAAGAGTGATGACCCAGTGTTCTCCTGCCGGGCAAAGTCGCCAGGGATGAATTGTTGCCTTATGTTTTGGAGGCTTTTTTCCCAGTTTCTTCGTCATTTTTGTTCCACATTATCTGTGAGTGTTTCCAGTATTGAACCCAGGGTTGAAAGTGACGGATTAAAATCTTTTTCTTCATTTATCAGATCATAGAGTGTCTGCCGTCCAAGCTTGCACTTGGTAGCAAGTCGCGATTTTGAAACCGTCCGCAAATAGGCGACAAGTACATCTTGAAACACTTCGAGATCATTGCTCATCAGCGCTTCAATGAGCACTTTTCTTACAAGCTTTGGGTTTTTCAATCGTGCGCTAAAAACGTTAGGCTTCTTCAGTGTGCCACGCGAGGGTCTTCTTTTCTTGGGGGATGATGCGGTCTGGGACATTTGTTATCGATCGTACGGTATTCCGTACAAATTGGTCAAGAGCATTTACGTTTCCCTTTCACGCTCACGAACGAGTGAGTTCGCCTTTTTGAATGCGTCTTTAAGTTGTGGATATTGTTGTGTTTTTGAAATGGCTAGTTTGACGGGTAACTTGCAAAATCAACCACTTGCGGCTGATTTATCCTTATCTTAGGACAAGCAATCGCGTCATGCAATGCCTACTTGTCCTGAGTTTGGTCCTCCTCTTCGATTTATTCACGCTCATGTTTTCCTCCGCAAGAACATTTCTTGTTCCTGAATTCCCTCGGCCTTCTTTCTGTCGAAGGCAGCCTTGCTGTCGCTCGGGTTTGGAAGTTTCTTTTTCATTCCAATCTGGGTGAGGAGTTCTTCTAGCGAGATCCCAAGCGCGCCGAGGCTCAGACGCGTCAGAGCTTTTATCGCCCTGGTGTCGCCCGTACAAAACTGGTGATCGTCAAATCGGCCTGTCAGCAATAGTGCTAATGCCTCTTGTTCGCCGTCGTCAATGCGATCTAGGAGATTTAAGTTCACGCGTTCAGTAAGTGCGGCCAACTCATCGGTTGAGGCAGCGATCTCCACAACCTTTTTGGAAATAAGATAGGGTTCGAGATTGATGGGCACGCGTTGACCTTTAGCGTCCTCGTAAAAAAAGACCTCGGAGTGCAAGACGATCGAGGTTATGCATACCTCATATCGAGCAACGAGGGCGTCCCAAAATCCGCCCGCAAACGCGTCAATAATGACGTTAGCATCAAGAATTACTAAGCGAGATCTCATGGGTGCCAACTTCTGCGAGGCCGAACTGCTTTAAATAGCCTGTCAATGCGGACAAGGATTGCTTGAGAATCTTCGCAAGGCGGCCACGGCTGATTTCACCATTTTCATAGGCGAGATAGGCGAGCCGTACAAATCGACTGCTGAAATAGTTTGGACCTTGTGATTCTGCTCGGTTTTCGCGGTCCAGGGCGCGCATTTTATCATCCGCAAGAGACTCCTTCACGACTTCGCGCTTAATGATCGATAGATTAGCCATTCTCCAAAGGAGGGCTTCAAGCGAGACGCCAAATTGCCGTGCAATTGCTACGATCCCGGCTTCGCTGAGTTTGTCTTCTCTCGCAATTGCTTTAGTCTCGCGACGGAGAGGCTCGGCAGGAACCAGTAGTCCGGCGGCAAAGGCATTGGCGAGTCTTTCGTTGTGTTCGCAGAGGTCTTTGTCTCTGTTTAGTAAATGGAGAAGCTGGTCATGCCAGGTAACAATGTGAAATAATTCGTGGGCGATACTGAAATGCTGTCTCCAGGCGGGTTCTTTATTGCTGATTACAATGCATGATCCGTATTCGGAGACACTCGAAGCAGCCGAGGCGTTTCCATCGAGCCCGTCGAAAAATAACTTCAACCCGTATTTTTCTTCGAGTGTTTTAACTAGAGACGTCGCAGGATAGTCGCCAAGTCCTAGCTCATTGCGAATTTGTTCCGCTAAAGAATAAGCATCTTTGTAATCAAACGTAGTGAGGTCGATCTTTTTATGGGGAAATCTTCTGAATCCACTCGAATCCACAGCATTGAGGTCTTCAATAAATTTATAGTCTTTGCAAAGGCTAATAAACTCAGCTTCGAGTCGCTCGTGATTTTCCGGCCGCTGGCGCCACAGAACAACTGGGCGTGTAGCTCTCTCAGGGGATGCAGGAAAAAACGAGGAAATCTCCATTCGGAGAACAGATGAAATTCTGGCGAGTTCCCATGCCTTAATTTCTCGTTCACCGTTTTCGATTTGGCCGAGCGTTTGCCGGTCCCACCCTAATTTTGAGTTCTGAACTAGCTCATCCTGAGTCAGCTTTTGCCGATTTCGCTCTTCCTTGATGCGTCGGCCGATAATTTCTTTCACTGGCCCCTCCTTGTACTTCCCGTTTATCCTGTTGGTAGACAGGCAAGAAAAGTTCACATATCTGACATAATATTGCCAGTTTGTGGGCATCAATGCAAGATTGTATTGCATAAGAGTTGTAACCGCAGAAAATAATTCAAGTTTAGGCTGTGCTCGCTTGGTGTTTTTAAGCTTGCGGGAAGGATGTTTTTGAAGAGAGCAGGTTGGGGCGAAAGATTTTGCAGACAGTGTCTGCAAAATCTTTTGGAGCCCAAGTATGGCGCTCTGTCTCGAAAGTCGGTAGCGCCTCTAGGATCCGAGCCGTAAAGAGTTGTGAGATGGGATAAATCTTATAAAACAGGATGGTTAGACGACGAAAACTCCTGGGTTATAGCTATTTCTAAGAACTGGAGGTTTCCATGGAGACCAAGAAAGTGAATGTCCCGAAAAAGGATGCCGGTCGCAAATTGGCACAGAAGCTGAAGGAGTTAGGAAAACAGAAGCCACCGAAGGAGCTGGTGGATGCAATCAACCGACGGGATCGTAAGGAGAAGGACATTGCGGCTTCTTCATTCCCCCCTGAGCGCGAAATGGAAATGTGATGCACATCGTTTCGTTTCAATCTGGACGCCTTTTTCATGACGTTTTTTGCCTTGCGTCCATAGCGGCAAGGACAAATGATTGCACTTTTCGCTGGTGGCCACGAATAATCATCTCCCGAGGCGAAACGCCTCCGAAGTGAGGGTTGGGTGTCTTGACCCAAAACAGAGCCTTCGTTGATTCCCCGTGAAAAATCTCCGCAACAAATTCAAGAGTCCCAGCGAGCTCACGAAATTTCTCTTTTGCAGCTTTAGATAACCTTTCTGGCCGAACTTGTTCAGGAGAAAATCCAAAGGACTCGGCCAATTCCTTGCGAGAAACCGACAAAAATTTTGTCATTTTCTCAACATTAGGATCTCCATATTTGTCAAAAATACCGAGATGGTTTTTGATTCCGAATGATTTGGGTATTTTCGCCATACTTCTTGTCTATCCGTTGGTCTGGAATTATGTCAATTTTTTACCATAATATTACCAGTATTTTACCATACTCAAAAGACTAATTTTTCGGATTTACCGAGCAATTGTGCAAGGGTCCTTGCACAATCTTGGTGAGAGCCATAATTTGCAGGCACTGCCTGCAAAATTGCCTTTATGGACTGAACTGTGGAAATCATTTTGTGAGTGTTGTAGATCTCAAATTCCGAGACGCTGTCTCGGAATTCTTAACAACGCGTGGCGCTTTCTTGTGATGATGATGGGATGTGATCAAATTCAGGGCACACATCCGCCAGCCCTCCAAATCGGAGCGGAAAAAAATCTAAAAAATTTCTAATTTTTTGGAAAAGCGCGACTGACGCGGGCCTATCTGCGGATTTGGGGGTAGGATCAACCAGATTTATTTTTAAAATGGCTGGGGCGCTAGGATTCGAACCTAGGAATGGCGGAATCAAAATCCGCTAGCTTAGCCACTTGCCGACGCCCCAGCAGACACAACCAATGTACTTTAGCACAGCAGCTGCTCTACCGCAGAGACTGCCGCAAAATCAGCGATTTGTCTAACTCGAAATCATGCCCCCCCCGCGACACACCCTAGGCACTCGAAGACACATCTAGACGAAACCTAAACCGCTTGATACCCTTCTTATAAGTTCACAGCATAATTTTGTAGATTCAAGGATGACACACTACAGACAGGAGGTCTGGACAGATGAAAAGCATTCAAGGCGGAAACGCGGTTCAGTCATTAAGATTTGCTAGCATTGTCTTATTAATTTCTTTTTCAGAAAGCGCTTTTTCAGGCGGTTTTGAAAAATCCTCCTTTTGGTCTGGACGGTTTGCCGGAATCGGGGGGGCGGCCTCCGCCTCTGCTGATGGCGCGGATGCTTTGTTTTTTAACCCGGCAGGGTTGTCGTTGGGCAATAAAACAGAGCTGAGCATCAACACCTCGCCCACTTTTAGCAAATTTAGCGGTCCTGTCGCGACTGCGACCCCGCTTGAATCGAGCATGAGTATCGTGCCGGTCTACGGCCTGGGGGCGCGATACAAAGTGAACGATAAGTTTGGAATCGGATTCGGCGCGGCCATTGTCGCCGGCGCCGATGTGACGTATGAAAACGTCGATTTTAGCAAGACCACGGCTGTAGCCGGCGCAAATGCCTTTGATACGTTAAAGCCCACGCTTCAAGCAAAACTCGCTGTTCATGAGGTGGGTTTCGGCGCGGGCTACGAAGTGCTTCCCGGGTTCCGCTTGGGGGGCAGTTACCGAATCACCATCGTCAGAGGCGCGCTGCAGTCTGCGGCCCTTCAAAATGAGGACATTAGCAATCCCGCAGATCCAAAGCCTTCGGCGTTGGTTGCGGTCAATCTTGCGAACCTCTCCGCGGTGAGTGCAAAAGGGTATCGCTTGGGCGCGCAGTTCACCGATCCTACCAAAAAGTTTGGTTTGGGTGCTGACTTCAGATCCAGCGTGGCTTTTACCGCCAACGCAACCAGCAGCGGAACTTCGGAGCTGGGCACGTTTTATCTTCCATCTTCAAAGCCGGTGACCGGCGGGGATGTGACGGTGGGTAATGAGCTTCCTTTATCGGTGAACTTGGCGGGATTCGTGAATTTTGGTTCGCTCACGATTTTCCCCGGCTACACCTTTACGCGTTATTCTGCGGATAAGAATCTTGATATTGCGGGCTCAATCACCCTTGCTCCCGATCACGGAAGCCTTGTCGTTGTGCTCCCTTCGGTGGCCCAGAACTGGAAAAATCAGAGCAACTATCGTCTCGGCGCGGAGTGGGAGCAAAATTCCACCCTGAGATTCCGTGCGGGTTACGTCTATACATATGAGGCGGTGAATCCGGATTATGCCCGGGAGACCTTCTCCGCACCGGGCCGAGGCAAGACCTATGCCTTGGGCGTGGGGCTTGGCTCCACGGAGGGCGTACAAATCGACGCGACGGCAGAGTATAACGATGCCTCTGGCACCGGCACCAGTGAGTTCGGCCAGGTCGGCACCTTCACAACTAAAGCCTATGTCGGGCATTTGAGTGCCCGGTTTCGATTTTAATAAATTCGACAAGTTTCTCTAAACGAGAATGAATGACTAACCAAAATGGAGGGAAAAGTCATGAGTAACTATAGAAGTACGAAATTAATAGCGGTAGGTTTTTTAAGCCTCGCATTGTCTGCCGGCTGCGGGAGCACCGATCCTGTGGTGGCGCCTGGCGATCCCACCTGTGATGCGGCCAAGATAACTCCGGGTGATTTTTGCGGCTCTCTTTTGTCCTCAACCTTTGCTGCAGCCGATGCTGCCAGCTTCTCCAAAGCCACGGAGTTTGGGACCGCCAGCGGCAAAACTGCTACTTTTGGCGTGAAGGAATATCGCGTGCGATATAAAACGCAGGTCGATGCAGCCAGTACCGTCATCGACGCGACTGGTGTGATCCTGTTGCCAGATGGCGTCGCACCGACTGGTGGTTTCCCCATTCTGATGTGGGGCCACGGCACCGTGGGGATGGCAGATACCGCCGCTCCTTCAATTAATCCAAGTGCAAACATGGAAGTTTCGATTCGCAACTATGCGGCTCGTGGCTTTATCGTGATTGCGCCGGATTATGCAGGTTTAGGCGTGGCTGATGTTCCTCACTATTATCTCGTGAAGAAGCCTACCGCTTATTCGATCATTGACGCCGTGAGATCCGGGATCACCTTTGCTAAGGCGCAGGGCTTGAGCGTTTCGAAAAGTACGGTGTTTGTCGGCCACTCCCAAGGCGGCGAGGCCGTTTTGTTTGCGGATGAAATCTACAAGAACGAGAGCTACGGTGCTGCGGATTTTGATCTGAAGGGCGTAGTCGCTCTTGCTCCGGCTCCGATTTGGAAATACGCACTTTGGGCAGCAGTTGCCTATAACCAGTCCTTGGGTTCTTTTGCGTCCAGCTACCTTTACTCCGCGTCCAAGTACAACACGGCTCTTGATCTGACCAAAGCGTTAAGTGCCGCCTCGATCACTGCGATCACGGCTAATGCAGAGACCAAGACTACGGTTGAGATGGCGCAAGCAGCGATCTTTCCTACGACCTATGCGACCTTCTTGAGTTCCTTCTTTGCTACATCGGTGTTGGTAGATTATTCAGCCCTTACGAAGGACACGGTTCCTTATGGATATATTTACGGAGTAGCGCACGGTGAGGCGGTCACTACTACTTTGAACAAGTTCGATACGGTGTGGAGTGGTTCGGGAGTCGATTCGGCTTGGGCCGATGAAATGGACAAGGATAGCCCAATCCTAGGTCTCGCAAGCTCCACGGTTCCTATTCGTTTGGTCCAAGGTTTTGATGACGCGACGGTAACAAGAACAATGACGCTGCTCATGTATCTCAAGGCCTTTGCCTTGGGGAACTCTCTTGAGGATGCAGATGGTGCGGCGATGGGTGCGTCTGGTATTACGGCTGAGTTTGCCAATATCAGTCCTGCAGCAACCGCGACTTGTGCTGCCGACACCAAGATCATCGTCTGCGGCAAGGGACACGCGGATATTCCGTTCTCGTTTGATAAGTACGCAAGTTGGGTTTTTGCTAAAGCCGGACTCTAAGAGCGGTAGCGAAATCTGATATTGGATAGTTGGCCCCGAGAGCTCAATACGCTTTCGGGGCTTTTTTTTGGACTGTTAACGGTGTTAAATTCCTCCGAGTCCCTTTGTCGTATCTGTCGGTCCAAAACCCAGACCGTCGGTGCAAAATCCACCCGAATCCACCGCGCCCGTGAGCGTGACAATGTTCAAATCGCCTCCGGGGTATTCACTCGCTGGATACGACGTGCCCGTTGTTGAGGCCTTCTTTCCTAACGGCGTAAGCGAGAAGGTTTTAAGATCTGCTCCACAGCTACCCAGCGTCGTGACGTCGCTGGCCAGCACACAAAGCTCGTCAGTGGGTTCACATGTTGTACCCATATCTAGCGAGCCCTTGACGTAGACATTGGTCCCATCAGACTTCAGATGGGCACCACAATAACCAAAACCCATTCCGGCAACCGTCATTTCAAAGGTTTTTGTGACTGTATTTGCGGTCAAGTGACCCACACCATAAGAGCCGGTGCCATAGGCAGACGGGCTACCCATGCCTACCGTAAACCACACTTCGACTTTGTAGCTCGAGGGTAGGGGCGACACGCTCGGCAGCGGTGTAGGAGAGGCGCTCGCTACCGGGCTTGGGCTCGCAAGAGGTGTGATCGAAGGGAGCGCAAGCGGCGAGCCATCACTATTGAGTGGCGAAACGATGGCCGCCAATCTTCCCGCTCCAATTGCGGAGTACAAATAGACGAGGTTATTATTGATCCCGAATTGGAAAAGGCTAGGATCTCCCGTGAAGCTAGCGGGCAGCATTCTTCGGTAGCATTGACCATACATCGTCACGGTTTCACCCGGAGCACTCAAAAGGTAGGAGACGGGGCTCTGCACGATGCAGTTGCCGCGGGAGCTGTTGATCTCGGTGATTCGTCCGTCCACGTCAGCCAAGATTCGAAAAAGATTAGTCGGACCTGCGCTAAAGAAGCGGCTCTTGATGTCGGTTGCGGCAAGAACGGCGCTTGAAACCGAACCGATCGGAGCCAGTGATTCGGATTTGATGAACGACGCCGTACCGCCTCCAAAGCCTACAGGGGTGACGGATTTAACGGGCGGCGTGAGCAGGGGGATATTCGGCCCCGCGCTTGTATCCGCATCCGTGGACTTTTTCCCACATCCGTAGCCGAGAACCACGACTGAAACCATTGAGGCAACAACGAGCATGAGTGAAATGTTTTTCATGGATTGAGTTTAAGATGTTCAAAGAGATTTGCAATTGAAATTTGGTGGAGATACATGGGGTCGATCCATCGACGCTCGTCCAAATCGTGTCGAAGTCCCAACCCATGTAGGTGGATTGGAGTTTGAGATCCGTCAGAGATTTCGTCATGATGCCGGCTGAAGAGAACCAACAGGAATCTTGTGATCGCATTACAGCCAGTATGTCTTATTCGCATTTATTGCCGGATTCAGGCGAAACGAAGGTTCTTGTTTTTAGGCGTGTTGCGTTTGCGCCCCTTCCCACTTCGTAGCCGGGTTTAATGTTAAAAGAGGGGTACTCTCCGTTTGAATCCTGTGCTATTAAGCGGCGCATGAATAAGAATGTGTTTGGCAGTTTTGCGGTCTTAATTTTGACATCCTCCCTTTCGTCCTGGGCGTACGAGCAGAGCGTTCACCTCGGCCCCACCCGCCTGGTGTCTCCTTCTGCAGACGCGCGAGAGAACAGTGGTCATCAGTATAGAAGTTATGCGGTAACATGCCCAAGCGGCTATGTGGCTCGTTCGATGGCGCTCGAGTCTGAAGTTGCCACGACTGTGACTTACCCCGCAGTCAATGCGGTGATTGTTCTGTGCGAGAAAATAGAAATCAATTGGACCAATGTCCCAGAGCAGGTTCAAGTCTCAGGTGGTGTTCGGCGTTCCCAGGACGACATTCATTTTTGGCCGACTACAGAATGCTCTCCCAATTATAGTAATGATATAAACGTGCCTCACGGTAATTATATGACCGGGTTCTTCGCCTATTTTGATCACTACTTGAAAAACATGACCTTGCGATGTGGGCTTACTCACTATGATTGGGTTCGCAAAACCTTCTCGACGGAGTCGAGCTATCATTCATCCGTCATGGGCGCCATCAAGGTGGAAAATAACGATAGTCGACTCAAGCTGGAATGTAGCGGCAAAGAGCTTATGGTCGGCGTTTACACCCGGTTTCGCATTAGCTCCGGGGGCAATCAGACCTGGCTAACTCAAGTCGCCCCGTATTGCGCCGAGATCATTCCCTCGGTGCAGTAGTCACCGCAAAAGACGGGGTAAATTGAGCGCCATATGAAAAATTCACAAAGAACTCGCGTCCGCATTGCGCTTTTTTCCGTAGGCGCCGGCGTCATCATTTTGTTACTTAAGTTTCTCGCATTTTCCATTTCGGGATCGACCGCACTCAAGTCCGATGCGATCGAGAGCGTCGTGAATGTGATTGCCGCGCTCTTCGCAGTGGGAGCCGTGATTGTCGCTGAGCAGCCAGCGGATCGCGAGCATCCTTACGGACATGGAAAAATCGAGTCATTTTCTGCCGCATTCGAAGGTGGCCTGATCTCTCTGGCCTCAGTCGCAATCATGTACGAGGCCATTCATGCCTTTTTTGTAGGCCCGGATATCAAAGACTTGAGCACGGGGCTTCTTGTGAATCTCGGCGCCGGCGTTCTCAATGGTCTGCTCGGTTGGTTCCTTGTCCGATCTGGAAAGAAGCACGGTTCCCAGGCCCTCATCGCAGACGGACACCACGTTCTTTCTGATTTTTTTACGACCCTGGGAATTGGCTTCGCCGTATTTCTCGTCTGGCTCACGGGGATCATCTGGCTCGACTCGGTTCTTGCCTTCGGCGTTGGCCTTTGGCTGGCATACACTGGATACCGTATTGTCCGCACGTCTTTGGGCGCCCTGATGGACGCTGAAGACCCGGAGATCCTCAAACGCCTCATTGACGCCATTAGTCGTTTGAAACCAGTCGACGTCATCACGGTTCACGACATGAAAACTCTGCGCGCTGGACGCTACACGCACGTTGACGTCCATGTCGTGGTCCCTGAGTTCTACGAGATTTCCCGAGCGCACGACCTTGTGGAGTCCTTTGGCCGGTTCATTCTCACTGAGACGACAATCGAAGGCGAGTTTCACTCCCATGTCGATCCCTGCAGACAGAGCTACTGCACTGCGTGTCGGGTTTCGCCTTGCCCGGTGAGACAATCACCATTTGCGGAGCCTCTAGAGATCACTCCAGAGACGGCGACCCTCTCGGATCAAGAAGAGGCCATTCGTGTGAGCAAGCGCACAAGCCTGGCGTAAATGAGAGCCTTCCTGAGACTGCCGACACTTGACGTTAGCCTCCGCCTCGTTCATTCTCCGGATATGAATAATTTTGAGACAAAGCTGGAGTGCATTTTTTTTCGAACACGTTGGCTTCTCGCCCCTTTCTTTATTGGTCTTTCATTAGCAATCGCGGCACTTCTCGTCAAATTTGCCAAACAACTCTTCACGCTGGCTACGATCATATTTGTTGCTGACGAACATGATATTATCTTAAATATTCTCAGCTTGATTGACAGCGCGCTCATCGGAAGTCTCCTCCTGATTATTGCATTTAGCGGTTACGAAAATTTTGTTTCAAAAATGGGGATAGGGGAGCATACAGATCGGCCCGTATGGATGGGCCAAGTTGGGTTTTCTGATCTCAAGTTAAAACTGATGGGGGCGATTGTAGCAATCTCAGCGGTCGAGTTGCTCAAAGCCTTTGTTGATGCTGATAAATTGACCGACCGACATCTTGCCTGGAAAGTTGGCATACATTTGACGTTTGTTGCTTCTGGATTCCTCTTTGCGTGGACCGACAGAATATCTTCAAATAAAAATGGTGAACATTAAGGATGCGGCCATGACTTCCACTCCTCGTTCATGGCGTATGCTCAATCGAAATGGGAAAATGAATGTCCAAAAGCCGCAGGGAAAACGCGCGGGCAAGGACGTCCCTTTTTTGCTTTAAGCTGGACAGTGGCCCACCCGCTCTCCGCAGATTCGCCACTTTTTGGAGTCACGGAGGCAAAGCTTCGCGATGAAGAGGCCGAAATCCTAGTATCGCTCATCGGAATTGATGAAACAGTTTCTCAGACGATTCACGCGCGCTTTTCATATACCGCGGACGATATCGCCTGGGGGGCAAGTTTTGTCGACGTGCTTAGCCGCACTCCTCACGGCTTAATTCAAGTCGACCTTGATCATTTTCACGACCTACAAAAGTAGAGGAACCTTACTGAATCTTAACTGCTCACGCTCCATTGACAACATAATCAGTGGAGGCTCCTTAAGGCCTGTTTTAGACTGCACGGTGACATCGCGTCGCTGTATTCGAGTCGAAAGTTTATTTGATTCGCAGCGAGCCGAAGTTCCGCCTTCGGATGGTGCAAGAGTTCGCTGAGAAGCGCGCGGGCTTCTGGCTCCGCACGATGCTCTAGGGCCATGACTGCAGCAAATCTCACAAACTCCGAATCATCGGCAAGACCTCTTCGAATAGCCGAAAGCACAACAGCGGTAGGCTGTTTCTTAAGGCCCCCTAAGGCGAGCACGCGGAGCGAGCCCTCGTGGGCTGTTGCAGCCAGCTCGACGTAGGACATAATATTGGCTCCCGGTTTTTCAAGCGCACCCCTGAGCGCGGAGGAATAACGAAAGGGCTCTTTGCGATAAAGATCTTTTGCAAGCCCAAAGGCTTCGGGTTCATCACGGCCAAAGAGAGCGGTTCCAGAATTGATTTTGACGTCTGCCACAGGATCAAGAAGCCCCTTCTTGATTAGGTCTAGCGAAGCAGGGTCCGTACGACCTGAAAGAGCCTGGGCTGCCCGCGTTCGAATATTTAGGAAAAGCGGCTCAGGAGCAGTCGAACTTTGTAGGCCAAAACGTGCAAAAAAGGCTTGGGGATCCGTAAGCGCAAGTTCGAGAAGCTTGAGAGACCGAGAGTCGGAGCGACCCTTGAGCGCTATGAAAGCATCATCGAGGTCAGCGAGATCGTGCAAATCTGTCAAACTTCGTTCAATGAGCCCTAGCGCTTGGGGCGTGGGGTCCGCGGCCAGAATTTCAAAGGCGCTTTTGCGAACAGAGGATTCTGGGTGAGCCAGGGCCTTTTCGAGAAAACCGTAAACGCGCTCATCGTGGTGATTTTTAAGGCCGGGCAGTAAAAGCAAGGTGGCTTTGGGATCGAGTGAACCTAATGTGCCGATCATTTGTAGACAAAGCTCCCGCGCTTCTGGACTTTCATATTTTGCCAAGACCCGCGCTGCATTGGCACGAACCTCAGGAGCCGCATTTGCCAGAAGCTTTTTGAGAAGGCGCAATGGGTTGCGATAATCTCTCGCGCGCAAGAGGTTGCTGATTTCGGTTTGCACTGTAGAATTTTTCGCTGCAAGAGCCTTATCGTAGTGCTCCTCCAGGAGTGCCAAGGCCTCGGACTCGGACATGTCTTTTATGGCGTTTAACGTATGATACAGGGCTGCAGGACCGAGAGGCAGAAGATCGCCCGCAAGAGTTTTCTTCATGAAAGCATGAGTGGCACGAAACTCAAGAAACGCCTTTTTGCGCTGTTCATAAGGTAAATGCTCAATACTTTTTGCAAACACGGCGAGATCATTTTGAAAAGCCAGATGATCCTTGAATTCTTGCGAGAATTCTTGCGATGTCGGCAGACTTTTCAGAGGGGCGAGCATTTCGTCCAGATGGCGATAGATCGCAAAAACATCATCGCGTTCCGCGTAGGCGCGCGCAACCTCGTGCCCCCAAGCCCAGGGCTTCGAGTCTTGAGGATTTGAGCCGTCACCGTACAAGGGCCCAAACGAGGGAAGGAGCCTTTGATCAGTAACGATAACCCCTCCGAAGTCGACAGCCGTCTCAAGCGAAGTTTTTTGGAGCCCCCCATGTTTGTCGGTATAAATCTGAGGAGGAACACTAAGTTTTTGAGCGCGCCCCGTGTGGGCCTGTCTGAGATAAAGTGCAGCCGAAGTCGTCCTTCCCTGGTCCTTGAGAATCTGGATCGGTAACGCAATGATGGCATAGGACTCGACCGTTTCCAAAAAAAGACCGGAGTGCTCAAAGAGCGTTTGCGCTGCGGTTTGACGGGTGACTTCAGCAACTGCTTCGCCCAAGCTCATCAATCCATCACTGTGCGCTTTGGTGCGAAGCGCTTCTCGAGCCATAGGGAATCTAAACTCCTGCTGCTGCTCATGGACTCTATTGCCTGACTGCGCACCATGCCCTACGCCTTTGATATCAACCATTCCGATGACTGAACCATCAGCCGGACTCCTGGCCTCAAGGACTGCGGCCCGCCGCCATTCGGATGGGCGAAAGGCACGTTTGGTGTCATGGGGATTCTTCGGGATTGGCGAGTTGCGAATTCCATCAAGTCCCGGTTGCGACTCTCCAATGTAGGCGAAGTTTTCTACCAACCAATCTGAAATCTGTGCCTGGTTCAAATCGCGAAGGACTGGAAAATCCCGGCGAAGCGCATCCCAGTTCGCCCATGCTACTTTAGCGCCCTTTACACGAACGGCAGCTTCCATCGTGACGCCTTCAACTCTCAACAAATCCTTAGCGCTTTGCGGGCGCAGCACTTCATTAGCTTGGCTCGCCAGAGAATAAAGCAACACAAGAAGTGTCAGGACCCTCATGAGGGTCTTTTCGGCGAATTTGGGTGAGGGATTGAGAAATTTACTCAAGAAATTTACTCAAGATGTGCTCGGCACTCAGTGATCGACAAAAGATTGACGCCGAAAAAACTGGTCCCTCACAGTGTGCGGTCACTAGGTAGCCTATAGTTTCAAGTTCTGGGTTTGGCAGGATTTTTGCCTTGTTGCCGTATCATGAAAACTGCGCATTCCAGCCAACTTCCAAAAAAATGCTTCTATTTCAACTG